>JAENWE010000041.1 GCA_016650185.1 Vicinamibacteria bacterium
CGCCGGTGGCTGCCACGAGCTGGTCACCACCTGGGCTCCAACACCCTTGGGAAGAACCCGCGGAATGTTGCCCTCGAAGCCCCCCCCGGTTATGTGAACAAGAGCCTTGATCCGCCGCTTCTGGATTTCCGGCCAGAGCACCTTCAAATAGCTTCGATGAGGTGCAAGTAACGCTTCTCCCAGCGTGCCCGAAAGCCCGGCCGGGCGGTCATTTACGGAGAGGCCCAGGCGCTCGATCAACACCTTCCGGGCGAGCGAATATCCATTGGTGTGGAGACCGAGTGAAGGCAGACCGATCAGTCGATCGCCGCTCGCGAGGTCACGCCTCGGAAGGATGTTCTTCTTGTCCATGGCCCCGACGATGAATCCCGCCAAATCGTAATCGTCCTCGGCGTAGGTGCCCGGCATCTCCGCCGTCTCTCCGCCGATCAGCGGACAGGAGAATTCTTCGCAAGCCCTCGCGATACCACTCACGATGGATTCGACTCTCACTGGATCCATCTTCCCGAGCCCGATGTAGTCCAGAAAGAACAAGGGTTTGGCGCCTTGCACCAGGATGTCGTTGACGCAATGGGCAACTAGGTCGTAGCCGACCGTATCGTGAATACCGCAGTCTCGGGCGATGCGGATTTTCGTGCCCACGCCATCAGTGGAGGAAACCAGAACAGGCTCCTCCAGGCCGGAGAGATCGGGCTGAAAGACTCCGCCAAACGAGCCGATTTCCGAAAGAACCGAGGTGGAACGGCGCGTGGAGAGAAGGCGCTTGATTCGATCCTTCGCGTCATCCGCCGCAGCGATGTCGACGCCCGCCGAACGGTAGTCCAAGAAAGTTCCTCGGGTCGCCAAGAAAACTATCGGATGCTGGCCAGGGTTTCTGCGTTGCGGGTGATGAGAAACCGTTCCGTGAGGGTCTGGAGGTAACTCGAAAAAAGACGGTCTTTCTTCGCGGCAACCAGAGAGCGCCGGATGGCGTCTGTCTGCAGGACCAGGGCGACCTGGTCAGACGATTTCTTCTCGATGACCCGGACGACGGCCACCCCGGTGGGAGTATCGATAGGGGGCGATAGCTTCTTCTCGGCGAGACCGAATACCTCGTCCTCAAGAACGGAGTTCTGCGGAATCTCCGAAAACGCCTGACCGCGGCCCACCAGACCCTTGGTCTCAACCCGGGTGAGCTTGGCCCGCGCCGCTGCCTTCGTCAAATCGGTGCGTTCAGCGTCTGCAACCAGCGCCCTGGCCGCTTCGTGCGCTTTGTCTCGGCCCAGGGCCCGGATCAGATCCTGCTTGACTTCCTCCTTGACCTCGGAAAGTTGAGGCGTCCTGGGCTCCTGGATTTCATCCACGCGGACGAACGCCGCACCCGACCCTGCCTGAAAGCCGTCTTGGGATGTTTCCTTGGCCTTGAGCGCGAACGCGCTTGATAGAAGGACCGGGCTGGTCAAAACCCCTGACCCCTTGCCCAGCTGGAGAGGCTCGCTCTTTCTCACGGAAAGTGACTCCGCCGCGGCGATCTGTTCCAGACTCTTGCCCGCCTTGACTGCCTCTGCCACAGTCTCAGCTTTCTGGCTGGCGAGATCTCGGGCCTTGGAGTCCTGCAGTTCCTGCTCTATCCGCGTCCGAACCTGGTCGATAGGAAGGGTAGACCCATCAAGTTTCGTATCCACCTTGATGATGTGATAGCCGAACGAGCTCTTGACCAAGCCCGACATGGCTCCCGGCTCTAGAGAAAACGCCGCGGCTTCAAACTCGGGGACCATCTGTCCGCGCCCGAAACATCCAAGACTTCCGCCGGTCGGCGCCGAGCTGTCTTCGGATTTGTCCTTCGCAACTTCTTCGAAGGACTCTCCATTCCTCAGGCGGGCGAGAGCCGCTTCTGCCAGCATCCTCGCTTCGGCATCCTCATGACCCTCGGCGGCGCCCGCGTTCTGCTTGGCCTTGATCAGGACATGGCGTGCGCACACTTGCGGGGGCGTCGTGAACTCTGCCGCGTTGTTACGGTAATAGCTTTCGATCTCCGTCCCCGTGGGAAGGACCTTGGCGCGAAGTTCAATCGGGTCGACCAGAAGATAGGAAAGAACTCGCCGCTCCGGCAATCGAAATCGCTCCTGGTTCGCTTCGAATCGTGCCTCGATCTCGTCGTCGGTTGGCTGAATCGTGCCTTCAAATCGAGCGGTGTCGATGAAGACGTACTCTGCCCTCACCAGATCGCTTCGGCGCCGAAACTCGGCGCCGACCTCGGCATCCGAAACCGTCACCCCGTCGGTGACCGCCTCCCGCAACCGCTGCGCCTTGAGTTGTCTGCGAACCTGATTCTCGAAATCAGCCGCCGTCATTCCCTGTTGCTGCAGCAGCCTGCTCAAGACGGCCGCTCCGACGAACCGACCCTCGGTTTGGAGTTGCGGATCCTCGGTAATGGCCTTCACGACGGACTGATCGTCGACCATGAAGCCCAAACGATCTGCTTCCAGAGACTCGAGCTGTTCTCGAACCAGTGAAGACAGGACTTGTTCTCGCAGACCCATCCGTTCGAGCATCGCTTCGTCGATCTGGCCCCTGTTCATCTCGAGAAATTGTCGTCTTTGCCTCAGATACTGGCGCTGAAATTCGCTTGCCTGAATGGAGCGTCCACCCACGGTGGCGACGGAGGATTCGGCAATTCCGGTGGCAGGATCAAAGTTCGGGATGTAGAGAATCACAAAGGCAAGAATCACGACCCACAAAAAGACGAAGAACCAGCGCCGGTGACGCCGCAGAAATGCGAGGGCCATCTAAGATTCAACTCCAGATCTGGAAAAGGCGCGGAAAACCGTCCGCCGGCGGGAGGCCGAGAGAGTCGTTCGCACCCAGGTAAAGGATGGTCGAGTATACTTCGGCCTTCCGTCTTGGGCCTCGCCAGGGTAGCTTGGGGACGATTTTTGCGCTCTGGGTGGTTGTTTGCTCTTCGTTTCGTGATGTTCCAAAGTCGATTTCTCGCCCTTCGTCCACCCGCGTGACTGCTCGAAAGGACTTCCCACTTGTCCAACCCTAACCTGACCACGGGCTCGGGGAATCGCCGGCTGCGGGCGGCGCGGTTGGTGGCGGCGCTGTCGTTCCTTGTGGCCGTCCCCGTTTTGGGCTTCTTCCTGCTACGCGAGGAACGCCCAAAGGCTCCGGAGCCCGAAGCGCAAAAAGACGTCGCCGCCATGTTCGAATCCGTGCAGGGCAACGTAAAGACCCGAGGCGTGGGCGGTTTGGACTGGAAAACTGCGGAGGTCAAGGTGCCCTTGCGAAGGAGCGATCTGGTGCGTACCTACCCCTCATCATCCGCCGAGATCAGATTTTTCGATGAGACGCGGGTCACCGTGAGACCGGACAGTCTCATTACGATTGAAGAGACCTCGCGAGACCCCAATTCCACGTCCAGCAGGGTGGCTTGGAAGGTAACTTCGGGTGAGATCAACTACGAGACCGCCCGAAAAGAGGGATCCACCGAGGCCGTCACGCCGACGTTTCGACTGGCACTCGAAGGGAACTCGGCTGGAACGATGAGAGTGGGTGAGGGTGGTCAGACTGCGGTGGCGCAACTGTCCGGGGCCGCGAGTATCGAGACAAAGTCCGGAGAGAAGATTCGGCTCGTCGCCAACGAGGGCCTTCGCGTTGACGCCTCCGGGAAGGCCGGGGCCAAGGAGATCCTCCCCGATCCGCCATCGGGGAATGCTCCTGGTGGGGACGCCCACCTCATCTCTCTGGCCGAGGGGGCGCCGGTTTCGCTGTCTTGGACGGCCTCCGCAGGCGCCGCAGCATACCGGGTGCAGGTTGAGTCCAAGAACTCCGGATCGCAGGAGGTTGTCTTCGACCGGGACGGTCTGCCGGGCACAACCGCGAGTATTCCCGGTCTCACCGAGGGAGATTTCTCATTCCGAGTGGCCGGCTTGACCCAGGACGGTGTCCAGGGGAGGTTCTCAATTGCGGTCTCTTTCAAGGTCGAACGCACTCCGCCCCCGCCTCCTCGCGTCGCACCCCCGTCACTGGTCATCGAGGCCTTCGAGGCGAGGAACAACGTGCTTCGACTCGTCGGCAAGACGGAGCCGGGTGCTCGCCTCACGGTGAACGGTGACCCGGTGACCGTTCAATCGGACGGCTCATTCAGCGAGTTCGTGACCTTGGCCCGGAGGGAAGGAGAGCAACGTGTGGTCATCAGATCGACCTCGTTGACCGGCGGCGTGGCCGAGGAGACCCGAACCCTCGCGCCAGTGCGCTAGCCGCGCTCTCGGGATTGAGAACGCGACCAGCAATGCCGACCTTCAGCGAAAATCCATGCCGGTTGAATGCCCGGCATGCGGCGCGCATTCTGTCGAGTCTAGAGGCGGCGGTGGTCACACAGAGTGTGCAAAGCGTCTTTTCTGAGCTTCTCGGGCCCTGCGACGTCCAGATATTCGTATTCTTGGAAGACGACCCGTCGAGGGTCGGGCGTTTCGGCGCAGGCGAGAAAGACGCTTTGGTCCCACCGCCGCAGGGCGAAATGGGCGGCCACCGGGGGATGGCCAGAAATGCCCTCGAAGGAGGCCAGGACTCGTGGCGAGCGCCCCTGCCGCCTTCGGAGGATGACTCTGTCCCGGTCGGAACCCTGCTGGCTACCTTCGATCAGCCGCTCGAGTCTGCGGCAATCGCGGTGCTACATGAACTGACCCACACCGTGACGGTAGCCGTCCGCAACGTTCAGACCTTCGAAAGAACCCGAAGGCTCACGTTCACCGACGATCTCACCGCGCTCTACAACTCCCGCTTCATGGCGCTTTATCTCGATCGTGAGCTGAAACGCTGCCGTCGAACGCGCGCATCCCTTTCCCTGCTTTTTATGGATCTGGACGGCTTCAAGAACGTCAACGACACGCACGGACATCTGGCCGGATCGAGAACCCTGGTCGAGGTCGGCGTGGTGCTCGAGCGAACGGTCCGCGACGCCGACGTTCTGATCCGCTACGGCGGGGACGAATTCATCATTCTGTTTCCAGAGACTCCTTTGGCCGGCGGGCTCGTGATTGCCGAGAGAATTCGGCAAGTCATAAGCTCAACCAAGTTCCTCGAATCCCAGAACATCGAGGCGCGGGTTTCAGCGTCGATCGGATTAGCAGCGTATCCTGAGACTGCGGACGACGTTCGCGGTCTGATCTCGAGCGCTGACCGTGCCATGTATCGGGCCAAAACACTCGGAAAAGACCGGGTGGTCGTGGCCAGCCCCCTGACCGCTCCCCTGAATTCTCCCAAAGAGGACTAAGTACTTCCCTTGAGTCTGCTCAGATCCATCCTCAACTTCAGCTACTTCTCGAACGATCTCGCGATCGATCTGGGGACGGCGAACACGCTCGTCTTCGTGAAATCAAAAGGCACGGTGGTTTCCGAGCCATCCATCGTAGCCGTGAATGTCCGAACCGGACGGGTCGAGGCCGTGGGACACGATGCCAAGGAAATGCTCGGCCGCACGCCGGGCGGGATCGTCGCCATCCGGCCGATGAAAGACGGGGTCATCGCGGACTTTGAGATTACCGAGAAGATGCTTTCCCACTTCATCCGCAAGGCCCACAACCGAAACGCTTTTGTGCGTCCCCGGATCATCATAGGAATCCCTTCTGAAGTAACCCAGGTGGAAAAACGCGCGGTCCGTGACTCGGCCCTCAAAGCCAAGGCTTCCGAGGTCTATCTGGTCGATCAGGCCATGGCGGCCGCGATCGGAGCCGGCCTGCCCATTACCGAACCTTCGGGCAACATGGTCGTCGACGTCGGCGGCGGTACCACGGATGTTGCGGTGATTTCGCTCGCGGGCATCGTCTACTCAAAGTCCGTCCGCGTGGCTGGGAATGAACTCGACGAAGCGATCATTCAGTACATCAAGCGCAAGTACAACCTCCTCATCGGTGAGCGGACGTCCGAGCAGGTGAAGCTTGAGATCGGCAGCGCCTTTCCGCTCGACCAGCCGCTCTCCATGGAGATCAAAGGGCGCGACCTGATTGAAGGCATTCCGAAAACCCTCACCGTGACCGACGGGGAAATTCGAGAAGCGATGAGCGAACCGGTGAGCGTGATTGTGAACGCCGTCCGGGTCGCCCTCGAGCGCACACCGCCCGAGCTCTCCGCCGATATTGTCGATCGGGGCATCGTCCTGACCGGCGGCGGTAGTCTGCTTCGAGGACTCGACAAGTTGCTTCGCGAAGAGACCGGCCTGCCCGTGATGGTGGCTGAGAATCCTCTGAGTTGTGTGGTGCTCGGAACCGGGCGGATGCTCACTGATTTTGATCTCCTTCGCAAGATCAGCATCGAGTAGGAGGCCCGTCCTTGAAGGCGTCCAGCGACCTGCCCGGTGACGTTCCGGGCGGCTCCGCGCTCGCGAGGCCTTGAGAGATGGATGGTCTGATCACTCGATCGCGGCCCGAGCCGACGTCCCTTCGGCGATCCTGGATGTGGCTCTTAGCCTCCCTCGTTCTGCATCTTGTCGCCATCTCGCGGCAGGTGGATGTCGACGGCATTTCGCTCTTCGAGCGGACCGTGGTGTCGGTGTTCTCCCCAGTGCAGCATGTTCTCGCTTCCATCGCCTCAGGCGTTTCTGGAGCCTGGGGCTCGTTCGTGGATCTGCGCTCGGTGGGCGAGGAGAACCTTGACCTTAAGGCTCGCCTGCGGGATGCCGAACTGCGGCTTCTGGCTCAACGCGCCGCGGTTGAGGAGAACGCCCGGCTAAGGGTGATCCTGGACCTAAAACCACGTTTGCCTATGACAACACTCCTTGCCGACGTGGTGGCCCGAAACGCGTCGCCGTGGTTCAAGACCATCTCGATCGACAAGGGATCTGCTCAGGGTGTGTTCTACGGAGCGACCGTCCTCTCCCCTTCAGGCGTCCTTGGTCGGGTCATCTCTGTGTCGACGAATTCGGCGAGCGTTCAGCTCCTGGTGGACCGGGATAGCGGCGCAGCCGTGCTGACCGAACGAGGCCGGGTAGACGGCGTCGTTTCCGGCGTTCAAGACGATGGCGACGGGTCGCCCCTTCTTTTGATGAAATACGTTCCCAGCCTGGCTTTCCTTGGCATCGGCGAGTTTGTGGTGACCTCGGGCCTAGACCAGCTCTTTGAGAAGGGCCTAGTGGTGGGAACCGTACTAAGAATCGACGAACCCGCGGGGCTCTTCAAGGATGTTTGGGTTCGCCCCTCGGCTTCCCCCGCGTTCGCTGAGCAGGTCTTCGTCTCTACGGTCTCGAAGGGCGGCGACCCGGTTCCTCTGCGATGAAAGAGAACCTCATTGCCTTGTGCCTCCTTCTGCTCAGCCTGCTTCTGCAAGGCGGGCTGAGCTTGTTCCTGCCGATCAGCGCCTACCTCGATCTCCCCCTGGTGGTGGCCACGTGGTTCGCGCTTTCCCGTGGAGAGATTCTTGGCATGGTGGGAGGGTCCCTATCGGGCTGGCTCTCAGAGGCTCTTTTTGGTCGGGGAATCAAGGGAGTCTCAGGTCTTATTCGGCTCGTGCTTGGTTTCGCGCTCGGCCTTCTCGGCTCACGCTTCCTCATTAACGGCGCCCTCCCTCGATTTTCCCTTCTCCTGACCGTCACGGTGATCGACACTCGGGTTTTTGAATGGATCGCCCCGTCCTTCGGCCTGTCGCCGGTGCAGTACTCGCCCACTGCTATGACCGTTCGCGGTTCCATCAATGCCACGGTGGGGCTCGTCCTCTTCGCCTTGTTCGAGAGGCACCGGGCCAGGACAGCATGAAAATCTACGAAGACCTGCGCGCAACCCAGAAACGCCTGGATGGACTTCAGAATGGGCTGCTCCTCCTGATGGCGCTGGTTCTGCTCCAGTTTTGGATCCTCCAGGGAGTGAACTCGAAACATTTTCGAGAACTGGCGGAGAACAACCGGATCCGAACCCTGAGCATCGCGGCTCCCCGAGGCATCCTGACGGATCGCAACGGGCACGTCCTGGCCGAGAACAGACCCTCTTTCAAGATCGTCGTGACCATGGGCCCGGCATCCGGGTCGATTGAAGAAATTTCTCGCTCTTTGTCGTCGCTGTTGAACGTCGAAGAAACGGACATCCGACAACGGCTCGGCAGACCTCGGGCGGCCTACCAGCCGGTGACGATCAAAGCCAAGGCCTCCTTTGCGGACGTGGCCGCTATCGAGGCCCGCCGCTTGGAGATGCCCGAAGTCAGCGTTGAGGTGGTGCCCGTGCGGTCCTATCCCCAGGCGGAGAGCGCGGCCCATGTCGTGGGACGCGTGGGCGAGGTCACCGATCGGCAACTCAAGCAGCCGGCCTTCGCGGATTTCGAGCCCGGTCGGGTGGTCGGGCAGTCGGGTCTTGAGGCCCTATACAATGATGCCCTCACCGGCACCGACGGCATGCGACGCGTGGTAGTCAACAGCCGCGGTGTTGAGGTGTCGCTCTCGCAGAACCAGCCGGCGCGCGGTGGAGGTGCGGTGGAGGTGACCCTCTCGGCCGAGCTGCAGACGGCCATGGAACAGGCTTTCAAGAACCGGGCCGGAAGTGCTGTGGCTCTTGATCCTTTTACCGGCGAAATCCTGGGCCTCGTCTCTTCCCCGGGGTTCGATCCGAACAGCTTCAGTTCGGGCATCGAGCGCTCCTTGTGGGAGAGCCTGAGCCGCGATCCCGAAACCCCCTTGTTCAATCGCGCCGTGCAGGGCCAATACCCGCCCGGCAGTCTCTTCAAGGTGGTGGTGGCGGCGGCAGGCCTCGAGGGCGGTCTGATCACGCCGGAGACCACCGTGTACTGTCCGGGATACGCCTCGATTTACGGGCATGTGTTCAAGTGCAATCGCCCC
>JAENWE010000042.1 GCA_016650185.1 Vicinamibacteria bacterium
CGTGTCAATGGCGGGCAAGCGCAGTGACGAGCGACGCAACAGTATTGAACATACTGTGAGAAGACGAGGAGCGAGCACGCCCGCCAGTGGCGCGGTATCGGACGTCGTAGCAGATTTCCTCATGAATAGTCCGGGCTAGGGTCTATCAGACAGAAGGCTGCGAATGAGTTCATCCCGGGGCATGGGCCGTCCCAGCAGATGACCCTGCAACAAATCGCAACCTTGAGCCTCGAGAAATTCTTTCTGATGCGCGGTCTCAACCCCTTCCCCGACCACTTCAAGGGAGAGTTGGTGGGCCAGGGAAATGGTGGCCGAGGCGATGGCTTCGTCCACCTTGTCGGAGCCGACATCCTGAACAAACGACCGGTCGATCTTGATTCGCTTGATGGGGAGCCTTCGAAGCAGGTCGAGCGAGGCGTAGCCGGTTCCGAAGTCATCCAGGCTCAGCGACACCCCAAGAGCCACGATCTCACGAAGGGCCTCCAGAGTCCTCTCCTGGCCTTGCAGGGCCGACGACTCGGTGATCTCGAGTTCCAGGGCTTCGGCCTCGATGCCGGCCTCGCGCAGGGAAGCGGCCACCAGGGCCGCGATGTTCACCTCTCGAATCTGGGCGGCCGAGATGTTCACGGAAACGCGCAACGGAACATGCAGAGCCGCGCGCAGGTGCGCGATGTCCCGACAGGCGGTTCGCAGCACGAACAGTCCGAGGGGCTGAATCAGACCCGTGGCCTCCGCGACCGCCACGAAGGAATCGGGCTCGCGCACAGATCCGTCGGGACGGCGCCACCGGATCAAAGCCTCCACCCCGCAGAGCTCACCGGTGATGGCGCGAACGATGGGCTGATAGAAAAGAACGAACTCGTCGAGGGCGAGTCCTTCGTGCAGTTCGTTCTCCAGCTCAAGGAGGTGAATGGCTGCGCGGTTCATCGTGGAGTCGAACAGCTGCAGTCGGTCCCGGCCGCTGTCCTTGGCTCGATACATGGCGGTGTCAGCGCTCTTTACGAGGGTCTGGACATTCTCCCCGTCCGGTGGTCCCACCGCAAGACCGAGACTGGCGCTCACCCGTAGCTCGCGTCCCGCCACCAGGAAAGGCTGGCGCATGGCCTCGATCAGCTTGCGGGCGACGAAGACGGTCTCATCGGAACCCAGTCCGGGCAGGAGCACCGCGAACTCGTCTCCGCCCAAACGAGCCACGGTGTCGGATCCCCGGAGGACCTCCCGCAAGCGTTCGCCGCTCCGCCTTATCAGTTCGTCCCCCGCGTCGCGGCCGAGCGAATCGTTCACGTTCTTGAACCGATCGATGTCGAGGAGAATCATGCCCACCGTGCCCTCGTCGCGGCGGGCCAGAGCCAGAGCCGCCTCGGCGCGGTTGACGAAGAGCGCTCGATTGGGAAGGTCAGTCAGAGCATCATGGAAGGCCACGTGCCGAGTGCGATCTTCGGCCTCTTTGCGCTTGGTGATCTCGTAGGCCGTGACCAGCACGGCAGCCCGTCCCTCGAGTGCGATCAGGGTGCCGGTGACCTCGAACCAGCGTACCGCTCCCTGCCGGTCGATCAGACGCAAGTCGACGTGGCCGTCCTGAGTCGCCCCACGCGAGCGCTTTCGCCCGCGAGCTTTGGCCGCCTCGACGTCATCGGGATGGATGTTCACCCAGAACGGTTGACCCAGGATTTCCCCAAAGACATCCGTCGCCCATTTGTTTGCGAAGACGATCGTTTCGTCTTTGTAGATGAGAAGAGCGCAAGCCGCGCCCTCGGCGAAGGCGCGGAAGCGCATTTCGCTTTCGCGAAGGGATCGTTCTGCGGCCTTTCGAGTGGTTGCGTCCCGGAAGCTCCAAACCCGCCCCTTGATATCGCCGCGGGGGCCGAGAGGCTTCGAGACTCGTTCGAAGATGCGGCCGTCCTTGAGACTGATGGTCTCGAAGCTCTGCTTTTCGGGGCGAGCGTAGAGCTCGTGGATTCTCGTGAGGAATGCGTCAGCGTCGCTGACCTGGTCCAACACGGCGGCGATCGCCGCCTCGTCGTGCCGGCTCTCCATGACCCCCCGGGGCAGATTCCACATGGACACGAACATATCGTTCCAGGCCAGGATCTTCCCGGCATGGTCGATCACGAGAAGGCCATCCGCGGTCGAGTTCAAGATAGAGGCCAGCAGGCCGGTCGAAGTGCCCGGGGAGGCCGCCCCGTTGTCGAGCCCAAGCTCCGCCCGGGTCGGTATGGGTCCGCTCGGCCCCTTCCATACCACCGGTCGCATTCGCGGAGACACTACGGCCTCATCCTATCCCCTGCTTCAGTGCTTGCCCCAACATCCGGGCGCCCGGCGTTACGAATTTGGGCTCGTGAGCGGGAGCCTCAACGCCGTCGAGCTCGCTGCCACTCTGGCATTGCCGCCGAGCGCTCTCATCGAGAGCGGCTTCCGAGGCATGAGCGAGCGGAGACGGAACCGTGGAAGGCAATGAAGACTCCGGTTGAGGACGAGTGCAGGCGACTCGGACGCGCAATGCCCTCCCCGGAAAATTCCCTGGGGATGAGTCACGCCTACGGCTA
>JAENWE010000043.1 GCA_016650185.1 Vicinamibacteria bacterium
CCGAGGCCCTGATCGCGCGCGGTCATGACCACCGCCGCCGCCACCCGGCCCGCGACACGTCGCAGTTCCCGAACTGGTGGGAAGAGGCTGCCGGAGGCGATGTCCTCGTCGGGCAGAAGGGCTTCAAGGCCGAAGGAGGGTCATTCCTCCTCACTGACTCTTGTCCTCTTGTTCTGGTCGAGCGTGCGCCCCGGTCATGCCTGGCCCGGAGAGGGCGGTCGCCACCAGAACCGGACCATCGTTTTGGGCGCCCCCGCGCACCAGCAAGACCGGCCCATGAGAGTGTTGAATGACACGCCGGGCAACGGAGCCCAGCCGGCCCTCCGTCTCCTCCGCTCCGGTCGGCCCAATGACGACAAGGTCAGCCTCCATTTCTTCCGCTATCTCCACGATGATCGCGGCGGGCGAGCCTATGTGCACCTCGACATTCACATCCGCCCGGGGGCGCGAGGTGAGTTCTTCGACGCGCTCGGAAATGATCTTGGTGGCACGGCGGGCGAAGGTGGGAAACGACGCCATCGCTCTGTGGGCGATTTCTGGAAAGAGCACGTGGGTCGAGGATGCCTCAGCAACCGCGTACACGAACTCGAGAGACGCGGCATGACGCCTTGCCCACGCGTCCGCCTCCAGGATGACCCGGTCGCTGCCGGGACCGAGCTCGGTGGCACAGAGAATGCGTCGAGGACTAGATGGCGCCCAGGGCTTCGAGTTCAGCCCACCGCGCGTAGAGGCGATCAACCGCGCCCTGCGCCTCCGTGAGCGCCTCGTTGGCCCTGATCAAGGCCTGATAGTCGGAGGCGATGGCCGGATCGGCGACCTCGGCCTGAGCCGCTTCAAGCGCCTGCTCCGCCTCGAGAACATTCGCTTCCATCTGATCCCATTCGCGCTGGTCCTTGTAACCGAGCTTCTTCGCCTTTCCGGTCGAGGGCTTCTGTGGCGCTGGCTGCTGTGACGGTCGGCTGGCCGCTACCGGCGCGGGCGCCGTGGCGGTGGGCGGCGGCACGTACTCCCGCCCCTGGGCGTCTTCCCACTGAGCGCAGTCGGCAAAGGGAGTGAGGCCGCCGCGGCCATCGAGGGCAAGGATCTGGGTCGATACCCGGTCCAGAAGGTACCGGTCATGGGTAACGAGAACGAGCGCGCCGGGGAACTCGAGCAGGCTTTCTTCGAGAACTTCGAGAGTGGGGATGTCGAGATCGTTGGTGGGCTCATCAAGGAGCAGCACGTCCGCCGGCTCCAGCATCAGTTTGGCGATGACGACCCGAGCCTTCTCGCCGCCGGAGAGACGGCTTACCGGGGTGTCCAGTTGCTCCGGTCGAAACATGAACCGCTTGGCCCAGCCCACCACGTTGACGGATCGGCCATTGAATATCACCGCATCACCGGTGGCGCCGAGGGTTTGCCGGAGTGACACCGTCGGATCGAGCCGCGACCGGTGCTGATCGAACATCACGATCTGCAGGGCATCGGCATGCTTGATGGTTCCTGCGTCGGGCTTCTCGGTTCCGGCCAGCAGACGCATGAGGGTGGTCTTGCCGCTGCCGTTTCCGCCCAGGAGTCCGAGCCGCAGGCCGGGCGACAGAGTCAGATCCAGATTGGTGACGATCGGCCGGCCACCGTAGCTCTTCGACAGGCCCTTGGCGAGGACGAGCTGCTTGGTCCTTCGCTCGGTGGCGGCGAAGTCGATGCCCACAATGGACTTCTGCGACCGCCGATCGAGATCGGCGAGCTCGCTCTGCATCCGGCCCGCCTCGTCGATCCGGGCCTGGGCCTTGCGGGTGCGCGCCTTGGCCTTGCGGGAGAGCCACACCAGCTCACCCCGCACCCGGTTCCGCAGGGAATCCTGGTACGCCGCCTGCCCGGCCAGAAGGTCATCCTTCTTCTCGAGGTATCGGCTGTAATTACCGGCCACGTCGCACATACCGAGCGCAAAGGCCTTGTTCAGCTCGATCATTCGGCTGGTGATCGACTCGAGGAAGTAGCGATCATGGCTGATGGCCACGAACGCCTCGGGCTCGCGGGGGAGGAGGTCTTCGAGCCAGAGGATGCCTTCGAGATCGAGGTGGTTGGTGGGCTCGTCGAGGAGGAGCAACTCCGGCTCACGAATCAACTCGCAGGCGATGGCGAGGCGCTTCTTCCACCCCCCGGAGAGGATCCCGGTTTTCACATTCGGATCGTCGAAACCCGACTTGCCCATCATGATGGCCACGTTGGTGTCGACCTCATGCGGATCGAGCGTCCCGCCCTTGAGTGCCGCCCGCAGAATTTGTTCGACGGTGTGGTCGGGATCGAAGGTGGGATCCTGGGCCACGAAGCCGAAGCGTAGTCGCTTGCGCGCGGCACGGGTGCCGGTGCTCGGCTCTTCCAGGCCGGCCAGGATCTTCAGCAGGGTGGTCTTGCCCGAGCCGTTGGGGCCCACCAGACCGATGTGATCGCCCTCGAAAACACCGAAAGAGAGACCTTCAAAAAGAGGGGCGGAGCCGAAGGCTTTTCCCAGATCCTGACAACTCAACAACAGCTCGGCCATTAATCCCCGCTCACCAGTCTCTCTTTGGCCTCCCGATCGAGGCGTTTGATCCGAATCTCTTCCTTGAGTCCGTCACTCCACGAGTCGCACTCTTTCGACCACGCGAGCGTCACGGGAAGATGCGCGCGCGTGTAGCGCGAGCCTTTTCCATCCTGGTGCTGCTTCACTCGCACAATCACGTCCTTGGCGACGCCCGTGTACAGCGACCCATCGCCGCAACGCAGCATGTAGACCCAGGGCAAGGAACGATTCTAGTTGACGCCGGTCAGACCTCCTCTTCCGCCTCCGACACGGCGCCGATGTGCTTCCGCATCGACGCGGCCCAGAAGGCCGCGGGTATGGCCAGGAGTTCAACCGCCATGAGGAACCGAGCCATGCCTTCGAGGCGCCAGCTCAGGATCTGGGCGCCGGTTACCAGGTCGTTATCGATGCCTCCCTTCCCCTGGAGATACCAGGTTCTCTCGATGGTCGGACCGAGCAGGGAGTTGCCGAGCCGGATACCGGCGAAGAGGATCATGAAGGCCAGGAACGCATAGAGGGGTCGCTCGGCCTCCACTTTGCAGCCCCAACCGGTTAGACCGCGATACAAGAACAGGGCCGCGAAGGCGATCTCTCCTCCGTGGCCGCCGAGCGTGATGGCCAAGACCTCTCCGGTCCCGTTGTACATGAGGAAGTACCCGACTGCGGCTCCGGCGAGAGCGATGAGAACTCCGGGCTTCTCTTTCTGCCACCAGGCCAGGATGAGCCAGCCCGCCACCCAGGCCCACACGATGAGGACGGATCGTTCCAGATCGCTCATGGTCACCCCGCCGCCATTGCCGAAATCGAACGCCGGAATCGCGCTATAGCCAAACAGCCAGAGCACCACGGTGTGCCCGATCTCGTGAACCATCGTGGTGAGGGGGGAGAGGATGAAAGAGAGGAAGGGGAAGAAGGTCAGAGCCACGGCCATCCCGAAGCCGATGGCCCCGGCTTTCCATCCGGGGTGGGTGATCCCGAGAGTTTCGGGGGGTGGCGGCGGACTCCGAAAGGCCGGCAGGGGTGGCGCGAATCCCACCGGTCGGGCCGATGTCCCGGTGGTCCCAGACTGAGGCCCAACCGCGGCCGGCGCCCGCCACTTCGCGAAGATGATCCCGCAGGCCGGGCAATCGATGACCGCGTCGTCGGTCTGGACAGAGCAGCGTGGGCAGGTCATGCTTCTGAGGGGAAGGACGCCTTACCATAACCCTCAGCCGGCCGTTTCTGTCGATCATGGTCGGTTCCGGCGACCGGAGGTGTGGTATGCAGAAAGAACGATGACGAAAACGAGAACCGACTGCCTGAACCTCGATGCGAACGATCGCCTCGCGCCGTTGCGGGCGCATTTCATGACGGAATCCGTCGACGCTCAGAGCCTCATCTATCTGGATGGCAATTCGCTCGGACTCCTGCCCCGGGCCACCCCGGCCAGGGTTCAGGAGGTGGTGCAGGGCGAGTGGGGAAGGGATCTGATTCGCAGCTGGAACGAAAACGGCTGGATGACGCTTTCGCAACGGATCGGCGACAAGATCGCACCGCTTCTAGGCGTTGGACCGGGCGAGGTTCTGGTCGCGGATTCCACCTCGGTGAATCTCTACAAGGTGTTGAGCGCCGCCCTGGCCCTGACCAAGGCGGATGCGCCGCGGCGTCGCCTCGTGGTGGCCGATCGAACCGACTTCCCGAGCGATCTCTATATCGCCGACTCCCTGTGCCGGGAGCGGGGTTTCGAGCTGGTGCTGGCCGACGATCAGGAGATCCTCTCGAGACTGGACGATCGCGTGGCCGTCCTTCAACTCACTCAGGTGAACTATCGGACCGGTCGTCGGCACCGTATGAGCGAGATCACGCGCGCCGCTCACCGTGCGGGAGCGCTGGTCGTTTGGGACCTCTCGCACTCGGCCGGCGCCTTCCCCGTGAAGCTGAAGGGTGAGGGAGCGGCCGAAGATGTGGCGGATTTCGCTGTCGGTTGCGGGTACAAGTACCTCAATGGCGGTCCGGGCGCGCCCGCGTTTGTATGGGCGAATCCCGCGCACACGCAGCGCATGGACCGGGAGCACACGGGGCAGCCGCTCTCGGGCTGGCTGGGACATGAAGCGCCGTTCGAGTTCGAGCCCGACTATCGCCCGGGAACCTCCATGTCGCGTTTTCTGTGCGGCACACCGCCCATACTCTCGCTCGCCGCTCTTGAATGCGGGGTCGATGTCTTTCAAGCCGCCCTCGCCCTGGGAGGCCTCAACGCTCTTTGCGAGAAGTCGATTGCGCTGACCGGGCTGTTCATCGATCTGGTTGAGTCGCGATGCGCCGGGCAGGGCCTCACCCTGGTCACGCCGCGGCGTAGCGACGAGCGGGGAAGCCAGGTCTGCTTCAGCCACGAAAGCGGCGCCTTCGCGATCATGAAAGCCGTGATCGAGCGGAATGTGATCGGTGACTTTCGCGCTCCGAACATCCTGCGTTTTGGCTTCGCTCCGCTCTACACGCGATTCGTCGATGTGTGGGACGCGGTCGATCGACTGGAGACCGTCCTCCGCACCAGCGAATGGCGGGACGCGCGGTTCAGCCTGCGCGAGGCGGTCACCTAGTCTGGGCTAGTCAGCGATCGCCTCGTGTTCGACGGTTTCGAATGCCGCGGGCAATGAGACCTCGAGAAGCTGCAGGTCTGGGGCGGAGTCCATAAGAGCCGTCTTCATCCCGAGTGGAATCACGAAGGAATCACCGGCGCTGAGTTTCTGAGCGGCATGCCCCTGTGCGTGGAGAGTCAGAGATCCCGACCAGATGAAGCCGAACAGGATATTGGCGTTGTGGCTGGTCCAAATCGGTGAGCCTTGACCGGCCGGCCTGGCGACTCTCACGGAGGCAGCACCCGCGGAAGCCACGCTGATCCCGGTCTCCCGCGCCTCGAACCCGCTCAGTCGCCACGGCAGCCAGTCGGCCGCGTCGGCCTGGCTGCGGCGGAAGGTCTGGCCTCCGAACCGCCGGCCAGGATCTGAGGCCGGAGTTGGCAGGGCCATCTCGTGATCCATGGTGGTGACGTGTTCGGCGGGCACGCTCAGCTCGATCACCTGCAGGTTCTCTGACGCCTCCAGGACGCGGTGCCGGATTCGAGGCGGTTGGATGACGCAGTCGCCCGCCTTCAGCACGAAAGGCGGTCCCTGATCCTCATAGACCACTCGCACCCATCCGTGCGCGCAGAAGATCAACTGAAAACCCACATCATGGAAATGAACCATGTCAGGCACGGGTCCGGCGTCGGGAATGTGAATGTGCGAGGCGATCACCGCTCCGCCGAGTCTTCCGGGAATCAGATCGCGGTAGCGCATGCCGGCGCGCCCGATCACCCAGGGGTCGCCGTCGGCCAGGCGGCGGACCACCAGGGCGTGTCGCGTGGGGGGAATCTCCACTGGTGGTGTGGCCTCGACGATGTGGATCCGAACGCCACCCGGGCTGGTCAGTTGCCGGGCGCCCGCGGCGAACGCGTCGGGGTTGAGGCAGGGAAGTCGCAGCACTCCGAGAGACGCGCCCGCTCCGCGGTCCAGTCGGAGGCGCACTCCGTGGCCGGAGAGAACGGCCTCCCGCGGATCGTCGGCGGGGAAGATCGTGTCGAGCCGGAACCCCAGCCGCACCGTGAAGAAGGCCAGGTCGGCGGTCAGGTCACGGGTGGGAAGGACCACTTCCATCGTCTGCGCGTTGTCCGGGCTCTGCGTCATGTCCTCTCCACCGTTGCTCAGCGAAGCGTTCAACATACTCGTCTCCGTTGGAGATATTCTGAAGCCTCGCCGCCGTCATCGAAAGACCCCCCCCCGAAATGCTCCGATCCGCCCTGACCTTGTCGCTGATCTCACTGGCCGCGTTCAGCCCGGCCGCGGAGACCGCGTCCGCCCGCCTGGTGCGCGAGGTGGGGGACGGCTACTTGCAGTTGCTCACCCGGGAGAACCCCATGCGCCGCTTGAAGCTGGGCCTTCCCATCGAGAAGCTGCCCGGCGTCACCCTGGCGGATGAAGAACGGGTGGCGAAGGAGGCGAGCGGCCTGCTCGCGCGCCTGACCCCGGTGAAGCGCAAGGAACTGACGCACGAGGAAAGCCTTTCGCTGGACGTGCTCACCCGGCAGCTCACCCTCCAGATCGACGCGCCGAAGAGCTTCTATTACCGCTTCCAGGTGACGCCCTACCTTTCGCCCCTTGGCGCGGTGAGCCAGATCTTCTCCGCCCTTCCCCTCGCCACCGCCGCCGATCGCGACCTCTACCTGGCTCGACTGGCCGAGGTTCCAGGCCTTGCCTCGGCCATCGGGGCGAATCTCCAGACCCAGGCGGACAAGGGGATCCGGGTCCCGAAGCCCGAACTCGATCAGGTCGATGGGCTGCTGAAGGCCTTCGCGGGAACCGGGGAGGCCAGTCCCTTCCGACCGAAGGCGAACCGCCTCGCGTCACTTGCCACGAGCGACCGCGACGCCTTCCTTGGCGCGGTGGACAAACTGGTCAAGAAAGAGGCGGCGCCTGCGGTTTCGAGGCTCGCGGCCGCGGTCTCGGGCGACTACCGGGCGAAGGCGCCGGAAACAGTCGGGATGAAGCAATACCCCGGCGGCCTCGACATGTACCGGGAGTTCGTGAAGCTTCACACCACCATGGACGCGACCCCGGAGCAGGTGCATCAGATCGGTCTTAAGAATGTGGCCCGGATCTCCGCGGAGATGGCGGCCATCCGGGAGGAACTCGGTTTCAAGGGCACGCAGGCCGAGTTCAAGGAGTCTCTCCGCGGCAATCCCCGTGTCTATCCGAAGACGCCGGACGAGATCGGGGAGAGGCTGATGAGCTACATCACGCGCATCGAACCCGAGGTCGATCACTACTTCGGCCGGCGACCGAACGCACCCTATGGGGTGAAACGGCTCGACCCCCAGCTCGAAGCCGGCCAGACCTTTGGCTATTACCAGATTCCGACCGCCACTGAACCCCGCGGGTACTACAACTACAACGGTTCGAACCTCGCCGAGCGCTCGCTCCTCAACGCGGGGGCCCTCATCTATCACGAGCTCATCCCAGGTCATCACTTCCAGATCAATCTGGCCTTCGAGAACCCAGGGATCCCCGAGTTCCGGCGGGAATCCTTCGACACCGCCTTCACCGAGGGGTGGGGCGAATACGCGGCCGGGCTCGCCGGAGAGATGGGGATGTACAAGGATGCCTACGATCGTTACGGGCGCCTTTCCATGGAGATGTTCGTGTCGATTCGGCTGGTGGTCGACACCGGCATGAACGCCCTCGGCTGGTCGCGGGAGCGCGCCATCGACTACATGAAAGAGAACGCCATGGAGTCCGACACCCAGATCCTCAGCGAGACCCTGCGCTACTCCTGCGACATGCCCGGGCAGGCCCTGGCCTACAAGATGGGGGCGATGAAGATCCTCGAACTGCGGGAGAAGGCGAAGGCCGTCCTCGGGCCCCGGTTCGACATCCGGCGATTTCATGACTGGATTCTCGCCAGCGGCTCGCTGCCCATGACCACCCTGGAGAGCCACGTCCAGGCCTTCATCGACGCTTCGAAGATGTAGGCACGCCAGGGATCCCCCAGGGATCGCCGCCCGGGCCGTGGCGGTATCCTCGGGTCATGCTGCTCCACTTAAAAGGATTCGGCATGTCTCGCTTCATGGCCCTTCTCATCCACGACTTCGGCGGATTTCCAGAAGCGCTCTATCGGATGCGGTACCCCGCCAAGGGCGACCCTGCGCTCGCCACCCGGGTGGTGGAGTTGCTCGGATCCGACCTTGCCTCCGCGAGCCTCGACTGCGGGCTCGACCATGGGACATGGTCGGTGCTGTGCCACCTGAGGCCGAAGGCCGATTGTCCGGTGGTTCAACTGAGGATCGACGACGAGGCGAGTGTGGATCAGCCCGCCCGGGCCGTCAAGCCCTGGCCGGGGGCTCCACTTTTGCGGCTGGATCGGATAGTGTTCCGCTCGTAACGCTTCCGAGTCCTTGGGCCGGGGGCAGCCCCGGCCCGGCCTACACGAGGGAATAACCATCATGAAGACTGACCTATCAGTCGCTGCTCCTCATTCCTGCGGGCGCCGTCGCTTCTTTGAAGTCACGGCGCTCGCCGGGGGAGCAGGACTTCTGGGCTCGATGCTGCCCGGCGGCGCCGTTCGTGCGGGCAGCGAGACCGACATCCTGCTTCTGAGCTGCATGGATTTCCGGCTCGCGAACGAGACCGAGGACTACATGACCGGGCAGGGCCTGCGCGACAAATACGACCATGTGATCCTGGCCGGCGCTTCACTGGGAGTACTGACCGACAAGTACCCGGCTTGGGGCCAGGCTTTCCGAGAGCACGTCGATATCGCGATCAAGCTGCACCAGATCCACAAGCTGGTAGTGATCGACCACCGCGACTGCGGCGCCTACAAGGTGCTCCTTGGCGAGGACTTCGCGAAGGACCCGGCCAAGGAGACCACGATCCACGAAACCAAGATGAAGGAGCTCAGCGCGATCGTGAAGAAGGACTTCCCCACCCTGGAGGTCGAGTTGCTCTTGATGGACCTCGACGGCGTCGTCGAGAAGATCGGCGCGGGAGGCCACTTCACACGAATCGGCCGCTAGACGCAGCGCTTGCCGACACCGCGGGGCGCGTCTCGTAAACCAGGACGCCGCGTCTCCCGGACGTTCTCGAAGAAGGCCAGGGCCTCGGTCAACTGGTTACGGCGAAGCACCCGGCGCTTCCAGTGGGGCTGTGCGCAACCTGGTGAGCGACGCGGCGCCTCGGTCGTCTCGCGCATCCCGGCACTCCGTGGCAGACTCGTCATCGGTCCAACCCGCGAAGGAAGGTCGGCCCGTTTCGAGGATAGGATGGGCAGTTGCGTCGCGTCGCGGCCCGGGTCGCCGCCGCCGTGGTTCTTGAGGCCGGCAAGGCCGGACTGGGACGACGGATCCTGGAGAAGGACGTTGAGGCCCTGGTATCGACCAGCATGTGGGACCCGAGCTACGTTCCGTACGACCCGATGCCCTCCGACTGACCCTCGGCCCCCCGAGAGAGCTAAGGCACTCCAGAAGGCCGCGAGCGCCTCCCGCGACCGCCTACGCCCTGGTCGGGAAAATCGGAAGCCCCATTTTGCTCCCGAATGTCGGCCGATACGCGCACGCCCTGGTCCGCCGAGGTGGTGGCAGTTCTGGCGTGAGTTCAGCTGCAACACCAGTCTCACCGTCGTCTCGATGCTAGTCTGACGGAGCATGGTCGAAGCCACGAATCCGCTGGTCGAGGAAATTCGACGCGTGATTGTGAGTGCGGCCAGGCTCGAGATCGAACCCGGTGAGATCGGTCTCGACCAGCCATTACATGGGCCGGACAGCCTTGCACTTAATTCCATCGACATCTTCGACATGGTGGCCGAGCTCGAAGGGAAACTCGGAATCCAGGTCCCGGACGAAGAGATACCGAGGCTCAATTCAGTCGCTGCGATCCTGGCCTTCGTCGAATCGCGCCGAAATGCCTGATCGCGTCGTCATCACCGGCCTCGGCATCGTATCCCCGCTGGGGCTTGACGCGAGAGCTCATTACGAGGCGGCGTGCGACGGAAGGAGCGGAATTCGACCCATCGAACACTTTGACGTGACCGGCCTGAGGACGCGGTTCGCGGGCCAGGTCGACGGCGCCGGATTCGCCGCAGCCCTCGTCGATGTGGATCCAAGCAAGATGGACCGCTTCGCCCACCTGGCGGTCGTCGCCTCCCGTGCAGGTCTTGCCGACGCGCGCCTCCGGCCGGGTGAAGATGGTGTTCTGTCGGAACGTGTGGCGGTCTGCATAGGGACCGCCCAGGGCGGCCGAATCGCCGACGAGCAGGCGATGGAACGCTATTTCTCAGGAGGAGGCAAATTCATGAGGGCGGCGGGGGTCCCGCTGATCATGCCGTCCGCGGCCACAGCATGGGTAGGCATCCTCTGCAACGCTCGGGGACCCGCCTTTCCCTTGTCTACGGCCTGCGCCGCGGGACTGCAGAGCGTGGCCCTTGGCGCCTCGCTCATTCAGAGCGGGGCTGCAGATGTGGTGATTGCAGGCGCCGCCGATGCGCCAATCGTCAGGACGATGATCCTCGCATGGTGCACCGCGCGCGCGACCTCGGCGCGAAACGGGGATCCGAGGTCGGCAAGCCGCCCATTCGACCTCGGACGGGACGGTTTCGTGCTGGCCGAGGGCGCCGCCGCGCTCATTCTGGAATCCGCCGAACACGCGGTGGGCCGAGGCGCCCAGATCTACGCGGAGATCCGCGGGCAGGGTCATTCGTCGGACGGCTTCGATATGGTGGCTCCCTCGCCCTCAGGTGAGGGAGCGGCACGCGCCATGCGGGCCGCGCTCAAGAATGCGAAGGCGGAGCCGGATCAGATAACGATCGCGAGCGCTCATGGCACCTCGACCCGCATGAACGACGCCGCCGAGGCGACGGCCCTTCGCGAGGTCTTCGGAGAAAAACCCGGGCCCGCCATTATGTCGCTCAAGTCGCTTACCGGGCACGCGATGGGAGCCTCCGGAGCGATTGAAGTGGCGACCCTGGCCATGGTTCTGAAGGAGGGGGTCATCCCACCCAATCCCAATTTGGTCGAGGTTGACCCCGCCTGCCGGCTGAACCATGTCGCCGGCTCCGCTGGTCGATACCAAGGCGGCCTGGCGATCGCCAGTTCGCTCGCTTTCGGGGGCGCCAACTCAAGCCTGGTTCTGGCTCCTTGGCCGACCCACGGGGCGTCATAGGGTCGAGAGAACCCGGGAGACCGGCGACTGCTTGGAAAAACGTCAACCGGGACGCCCGCTCCGGATACGGGAAGTCGATCATCAAGAGCATCTCAGGCCGACCGCTAGAACTTGTCGGCGCGCCAGGTATGCGGGTACCCGCGCGGAAACAGGAGCGAGAGGAGCGAGACCACGCTATCGGGGGCGGCGAGGGCGGCCTCGCTCAGAACGACCGGCGCGGGCAGGGTGCCAAAAACAAGCCGGGTCAGAACGGCTCCGGGCAGCATCACCCGCATGCTCTCAACGCCCCGGGCAGGGTCTCCCATGACGCAAATCGCTTCACTGTTCTCAACAGCCAGGGTCAGGCGGATACTGGGTCCATCGGGCCGCGCCGCCAGGTAACGGCCCGACAGAACAGGCTCCAGCCTCTTGAGCAGGTTCGGTACGTTGATGATCCTCGCCATTCCACCCCCTGAGGCGCGAAGCGTGACCTCCATCTTCGCTCCATAGCGCTCGGCGTGGGCCGCGAACGGGTGATCAGGCGGGATGTCCGCGCGAACGGATGGAGTCGGAAGACCGGTAATCCGAGGAAGCCAGGACACCAGTTCATCGAAAAACGAAGCGCTTCCTCCAATCTCATCGATATGCACCAGTGCGTCTTCCAGGCGCAATCCCGCGTACCCCGAATCCGAGAGGAGGTAGCGGTCCGATTTTTGGTAGAGCCACGGCCACCGGACCTCTGACCGGACCAGCACTCCAGTACGGCCGACGTTGTTCTCCTGGTAAAGCCTCAGAAGGTGCGGAAGTTCCTCGGGAGTCAGTTCTCGAAGGTCGCCCCTTGCCGCCCCTAAAGGCGCCTCGAAAGTCAAAGCGTAATCCGGAGTCACCGTGACCCCGGCGAAGCGTTCGTAGTACCCACGGGTCGCCGTGAATCCAATCGCGATCTCGGCGCCATCGGCGCGGATCTGATCGAGGATCGTCTGGCCGAACCTCAGGGCGAGACCAATGCCGAAGAACTGGGGATCGATGACGAGACCGCTTATCCCGGCCGCGGGCACGAGCGTCTCTCCGATCTGCAGGCCCAGGTCGAGAAGCTGGAGCCGTCCCACCACCCTGCCGCCGGCTTCCCACAGGAAGCTTCGCTCGCGGCGCACGTAGGGGCAGGCATTGAGGGCGCCTCCAAAGAGGCTGTAGATGCGCTCGTACTCATCGCTGGCCAGAGCCCCCGCCAGGAGCTCAGCCGAGCGGCGAACATCGGCTTCGGTCGAAACCGTTCGCAGGGTAACCTCCTGGAGAGGCCTTCGTTGAGCGCCGGATGTCATGAGGGTGGGCGCGTCAGACTCCGGGCATCGGGGTCGTCTCCAAGGTGGACACACCGGGGAGACAGGCCCGGTAAATGGCGGAGATAAGGCGATGAGCTGCGTTGCATGGCCGGCGCACCCCCGATCCTAAGCGGTCTCCGGCCCGATTACAGTCGGCCCTTTCGATTCTCGCAAGCCTCGCGGAGCGCTCTCGCGCGGTCGATGCTCAAGAATGGGGCGTCCTGTTGGAGATAGATATTTTCAGCGCGTGAATCGGACGACCTGCCATTGTTCTTCGGAACCGCGGTGGCCGACCCCGGGGTCAGCTCCGGCTGAAGATGACGCTGAGCATCTGGTCCTGGAACGTCTTTGTCCGGGCGATGGCTGCATCAAAGTCATCCTTGTCGAGCGCGTAGACCTCGACCGGACCCCGCGCCCGAATGGTGGCGGCCCGTGGTTCGCGGGAAATCAACGCCCGCTCGCCAAAGAAGCCCCCGCGCTGGATGGTTCCGACCACCTTGGGAGCGGTCGGACCTCCGGTTTCCACCTCCACCTCGCCCTCCCGCAGGACGTAGAAACGGTCTCCCTCTTCCCCGAATGTGATGATCGTTTCTCCCGCCTGGTACCTCAGCCGAGCCATTTTCTGGGCGACCTCCAGGAATTCCGAGGGAGTGCTGCCCGGGAAGAGTCCGGAGTCACGCAGGAGAGTGGCGGCATCTACAACCGGGGCCACCAGAACATTCGAGACGATGCGCCCGTCCATCATGTGAACGATCCGGTCCGCCGCATCGAGAAGACGGCTGTCGTGCGTCACCATCAGAGCGGTCGAGCCCTTGCTGCGAACGAGTTCCTTCATCAGGTCAACGACATTCCGCCCCGTCTCCTTGTCGAGCGCCGCCGTGGGTTCGTCGGCGAGGATCAGCGACGGCCGGTGAACGAGCGCCCTCCCGATGGCCACTCTCTGGCGCTGTCCTCCGGAAAGACTGTCCGGCTTGTTGTTCAGACGGTGAGAAAGCCCGAGCCTCTCCAGGATCTCCCGAGTTCTTGAGTTCCTTTCGGTCGCCGGAAGGTCGCTTGAATCGAGCGCCATCCTCACGCTTTCGAATGCGGTGAGGGCGGGAAAGAGGTTGTGATGCTGGAAGATGAAGCCGATCTTGCGGCGGTAATACAGCAGGGCGCGGGTATCGAAATCCTTGAGCTCGTCGCCGCCAACCTTCAGGCTGCCCTCCTGCACCGAGCGAAGGGCGCCGATGAGACTCAGGAGAGTCGTCTTGCCCGAACCGGAAGGACCCGACATGATGACGAGTTCGCCCGGATACAGTTCCATGTTGTTCTGGCTCAGAACCTCCTTCCGGGCTTCGCCCTGGCCATAGGCAAAACTGAGATCACGAATGCGGATGAAGGGTTCTTGGGATTCACGCATCAGAAGAGCTCCGCAGGGTCCGCCTGCAATACTTTGCGCAAGGCGAGAATGCCGGCGAACACACACATCGAGACCGTGAGTCCGGCCACCAGCGCCATCCGCGGCAGGGTGAGGTTGAGCAGAAGACCGGTTGAGGCCTCGAGGACGCGGTAGAGGACCCACCCCGCGGCCAGGCTCGGAATGAGACCGACAACCGAAAGCAACACCGCTTCCACCAGCACGACCCCGATAATGTAGGCCTTGCCGAAGCCGATCGCCCGCAGTGTCGCGAACTCAGCCAGGTGGTCGGCCACCTCGGTGTAGAGGATCTGATAGCAGATCACCACCCCCACCACGAAACCCATCGCCATGCCGATGAAAACGATGAGGCTGACCGGAGTGCCGGTATCCCAGTGCTCGAAATCCATGGCTCGGACCTCGTCTTTCGTGCGCACGGCGGCATCTCCCGGGAGGCCCGCGCGCAGCCCTTCAATGACCCGCTGCGGTTCGGCCCCGGGCTTCAGCTTCACCGCGATGAGTTCGATTCCGTTCATGGATTGGTGGGTGATCCGCGCGAACGTCTCGTCGCTCACGAGCAGATTCCCGTCGACCTCCAGGTCCGTGGCCATCGCAAAGGTTCCGACGACCGAGAGCCCCTCCTTCTGGACCTGGGCCGGGCCAACCCCGATCCGACCCAGATAGCTCCTGGATCGGCTGTCGAGGAGAGCGGTGCCTGGTTGTCCAAGCAGTTTCGCCCCCGCACGGATGTCCGGGGGGAGAAACATCGGATCGTCCGGGCGAAAGCCCAGCACTCGGATGGGCCGAAAAGCGCCGTTCTCCAGGTTCTTCCAGTAAAGAAAGCGGAACCATAAAGGGTAGGCGGCAGCAACGCCCTCGACGGACAGCGTCTGTTGCACGCGAAGCAACGGAATGGTTTCCCTCTGGATGGAGTTGTCCTTTTCTTTGTGCATGACCAGGATGTCGGCATCCAGGGACTCCAGGAGAGCAGTCACGCTGTCCAGCAGGGAATTCCTGAACCCCATCTGGATTAGCATCAGGAAGACCGCGAAAGCGAGGGCGCCGAGCGAGGTTGCGAGGCGAGCGGGGTTGTGCCAGAGGAGGCGCCACGACAGCAGCACGGCCGATCCGGGATTCACGGGACTAGAAGAGCTCCGCGGGATCGGCGGTACGGAGGCGACGCAGGCTCAGGAGGCCCGCGACCGTGCACATCGAGAGGCTCAGGAGGAGAACCAAGAGGGCCCGCCCGCCGCTCATGGCAATCGGGACCAGGGTCGCCCGATAGGCCGCGTCATACACAAGCAGCGCCAGGAGCAGAGCCGGCACGTATCCCAGCGCCGCGAAAAGCCACGATTGCTGGAGAACGAGGACATACAGCCGACGGTTGGTGAAGCCCATGACCTTCATCGTCGCGTATTGGGGCAGGTGAGCGCGAATGTCCGTCGAGAGCACCTGGAACAGGATCATGGTCCCGACCAGAAATCCGACGACCGCGCCCATTTGAAAGATGGTCCCGATGGCGGTGTCCTCGACCCAGAATCGCGTCTGTCGATCGTTGAGTTGCCCCACGGTGAGGACCAGGGTATCCGGCGGCAGCACACGGCGCAGCCGGTCTGCAATCGCCTCCACATCGCTCCCCGCCTCGAGTCGCACGAGTCCCATATTGACTTCGTCCGCGGGTTGCCCATCGAACATCTGGGCGTAGGTCTCGTCGCTCGAAAGGAGTGAGCCGTCGGCCAGGAAACCCACGCCCAGCGTGTAACGCCCGACGAGATCCCTCATGCCTTCTCGAACCTCCACGGTCTTGAGGGTTTCGGTCGCTCCGCACTTTTCCTGGGTGAGCCGGTCGACCACGATGCTTCCGGGAGAGCCGAGCGCAGTCACCAGATTCGCGAGGCCCTCGATTCGGAGCGGCACCGCCGCAGCGAGGGGGAAGCCGATGGCGAAGAGGCTGCAGCCCCGCCCGGTCAACGGAGCCTTCCATCGCGCGATCCTCATGTAGATCGGGGTCACGCTCTTCACCTCGGGAATCGATCTGGCCTGAAACAGGCGGCTGCGGGGCATCGAGCCCGAATCCGACAGATGAAGAAACTTCGCCGGTACCAGGACCAGATCCCCTTCAAAGCGGGAAGAAACCGCGACCGCGGTGGCGCGCAGCGCTCCCAGGAAGCCCAGTTGCAGGAACATGAAGAGGATCGCGAATGCGATTCCCGAGACCGCCACCCCGGTGCGCACCTTCTTGTGAGCGACCAAGCGGAGCGCCAGCCGCGTCGGCCGCGGGGAACCTGGGTCAGCCGTCGGCACGCGCGACGGCGAATCCGGGCTCATCCTACCGATCGCTTTGCAGGAGGATCTTGACTTGGCCTTCGAGATTTGTGAACCGGGCGGCGCTCACGCTGTCGTCAAGGGTCACGGTCACCTGAACGACGCGCGCGTTGTCCGGCGCGGTCGGGTCTTCGCCGAACACATTATTTTTCCCAACGAGGGCGCCGATCCTCGAGACGCGCCCCTCAACCGGGCCGGGCAGGGCCGCGCTCGTGAAGGTCGCGCGCTGGCCCACGCTGACAAGGTGCACATCGTTGGCGTGCACCTCCGCGAGCGCGGTCATGTCGGAAACCGCCCCGATCTGGGCGACGCCATCGGGCGCCCGCTCTCCGGGGCGGGCCAAAACCCGGAGGACGGTTCCGCTGACCGGCGCAACCACGGTAGTCCTTTCGAGGAGAATCCGGGCGCGTACCAGCTCGTTTCGGGCGTCCTGGGCGTTCAGCGCATTCGATCCCTCCAGGTATTTGAGATCGGCCCTGGCCGCCGACGCCTGCTCCTCGGCGCGCCGAGCCAGCAGACGTGTGGCGTCGAGTTGTTTCCCGGGCACCAGTCCCGCCTCCACGAGGCCTTTCTGCCGCTCAACGTCGGCGTTGTACTGAACCGCCTCCGCCTCGCTCAGCCGAACCCGGGCGCTCTGCGCGTCCATTTGAAGGGCGCCCAGCCGTCCGCGCTCGACCCGCAACTCCGCCGATCGGACGTCCTCCAGGCGCAGGGCGCGCGAAGCAAGATAGGCAATCGGATCGCCGGCCTTGACCGAATCCCCTTCGGCGACAAGAAGGCTCTGAACCACCCCGTCTTCGGCGACTGCGGCGCGTACGACCTTGCCTGAAGGCTCCAGGCGGGCCATCGCGACAATCGAGTCTCGCTTCGGGGGAGCCTGAGGCGGATCGGACTTTGCGGCGCAGGCCGGGGAGAACGCTAATGCACTGACAATGGGAAACGCCGTTAGTCGTGCCCAGGCTGCGGGCTTGCCGAGCGGTTGAGCTTGCCGTTCCATTAAAGAGGCATCATAGACCCAATGGTTGCCACTCGGTTGGAGGCGTGGATACAATCCTCGCTGTGGGCCAGCCAGAACCAGTCATGCGCCTCCGGCTCGTCACCGGCCGGGGTCCGGGCCGTATTCGGTTCGGCGGCTCTGTCTCCTCCTCGATCCTCGTTCTCGCCGCTTCCGTATCTTTCGCCCAGCCCGCGCCGATTCCCGGATTGCCGCTTTCGGAGGCGGTGCGCCTGACCCTGGAGCGGCAGCCCGGGATCAAACTCGCCGAGGAGCAGTTGAGCTTCGTCAACGGGAGCCTTCAAACCGCGCTCGGCGCCTTCGACGTGCAGTTCGGTTCGAGGCTGGGGGGCGCCTGGGATCGCGTGCCCCTGGCCTCGGACGCTAGCCGACCCGGGCTGGCGGAGAGCCGGATCACGAGCTTCAGTTACGTCTCCGAGGCTTCCAAGCTATTCAAGAACGGCCTCCTCATTACACCCTCGATCAGCCTTGCGAGTGGAGACTCGAATCTCGCCACGTTCACGGAGAGCCGGTCCGTGATCGCCTTCACGCTGCGCCAGCCCCTGCTCCGCGGGCGAGGCGAGGGCGGAGTGGCGGCGGCGTCCACCGCGGTGGGGCTGGACCGCGACGCGACTGCTTTCGACCTCCGTCACGTCGTGTCTCTGAGCGTCCTCGACACTGTGTACGCCTACTGGAGCTATCTCGCCGCGGTGGAGCGCATGCGGATCGTCCGGGAATCCGAGGATCGATTCGCCGAACTTCAGGAGCACTCCGAGAAGCTCCTGGAGGCGCGTGAGGTCGCGGCCGTGGATTTAAAGCAGCTCAGCGCGAACGTGGCGAGGCGTCGGATCTCCCGGCTTCAAGCCGAGCAAACGGTGTTCGATGCCCGCGTTCGGCTGGGCCTTTCAGTCGGGCTGGACGCCGCCTCGCTCATTTCGATGGGATCGCCCCAGGACCCCTTCCCTTCGCCGCAGTCCGAAAGTTCGTCAACCGATGTCAGTGCGCTGATTCAGACGGCGCTGGCCGAGCGAGCCGATCTGCGGGCGGCTCGTCTGCGTCAGGACTCGGTGCGCGTGGCCGTGGGCGCTGCGAAGAACGCGACCCGGGCCAGCCTGGACCTGGTGGTGGGCACCAGCTACTCGGGAGAGAGCGAGCGGGGGGGGGTGAGAGGCTTCCTCGGCCCCTTGGGCGACAACCTACGGGGCCCGAGCGCTTCGGCGGCCCTGGTCTTTGAATGGCCGACCAGCAACCGGGCCGCGCTTGGGCGGCTGGCTGAAAACCAGTCCAGCCTTCGCCAATCCGGCATCGCCCTCGCCGATCTGGAGCGGGTGATCGGCGCTCGTGTGGCCCTTGCCGTCAACAACGTGGAGAAAAGCGCCGCTCGCCTTTCCACTGCCCGGGAATCGTGCGACCTGTACCGCGAGGCGCTCGCGGCGGAGAGACAGCGCCTGCAGATCGGCATCAGCAGCGTACTCGACGTGATCAACACCGAAGACCGGCTGAACGAAAGCCTGCTGGAGGCGGTCTCGGCTGAACTGGACTACGCCCAGTCCGTCGCCGCCTTGCGTTTCGAAACCGGCACCCTCGTCCAGCAGACGGCGAATGGAGACGAAATCGATTTTGCCTCATTGACGACCCCGCCGCGGCACTGAGTAGGGCGCTCAGCGGCCGCGCGGAGCATCCTGGATCGCGCGAGGGGCCCTTGGTCCTCTTTTCCGATCACCGGCAGCGGCCCGTCGCAGTCGCTGCGGTCAGCTGGCCGCCCATGCCGAAGCGAGAAAGCTAAGGCATACTTCGCGGCAGGTCCCGAGTCCTGCCTCCCCGGTGATTGCCCTGAAACTCCTGACTACGCTCATCCTCATCCTCATCCTCGTCGTCGTCCTCCTTCTGGGCCTCACGCCGCTGCTGGATCGATTCCGACGAACGGTGCTCAGGCGCATCCTCGTGGACGTGACCGACGTTCTGAACCGCCATGACATCGAGTACTGGGCCGACTTCGGAACCCTTCTCGGCTTGATCCGGCAGGGCGACATCATCCTGGGCGACAAGGATGTCGATCTGTGCGTCCTCGATGCCGAGAGGCCGCGAGTGATGGCGGCGTACGCGGATTTCGCCGCCCGAGGCTATTGGCTAACGGGTGAAGGCGGGGCTGCGGGCAAACTCATGCGCGTGTTCGACCTTCGCTCGCCCTTCTACGCGGATATCTATCCTTATCTCGCGAATGGAGAGACGGTCGCGAGCGTGCTCGACCCCCGCGATGACGCGCCCACCCGGCTCGTGAGCGCGAAGGAGAATGTGGCATTCCGCGGCGCCTTGATTTCAACTCCCCGGGAAGCGGAGCCGCTCCTGGAGTATCGCTACGGCCCTTCCTTCAGGATACCGAGACGGAATGACAAGGGCCGCGCGGGAGGCGCCGGGCCCTGGCACAGCCTTTCGCAGGATCTGGAGGCGAGCGCTCTTTTCGTCTGGTTCTTCCTCCGCTACGCCCTGGGCGTAAGACCGGGACGCGCTTGAGGGCCCTCATCCTCGCTGCGGGTCTCGGCCGACGTCTGGGCGATCTCACCCGCGATCGCACCAAGGCCATGGTCGAAGTAGCCGGCCACCGGCTGATCGACCGCGCTCTCGATGCCCTGCTGGCGGCAGGCATTCACGACGTGGTCATTGTCCTTGGACACGGTGCCCCGGGGTTGCGCGCGGCCATCGAGGGTCGGGGAGGCGACCTCTGCGTGGTGTTCATCGAGAACCCGGTCTACGCGGAAACGAACAACATCTATTCGCTCTGGCTCGCCCGCGAAGTCCTGGCGGAGGGCGACACCCTTGTTCTTGAGAGCGATCTGATCTTCGACCCCGGGCTCATCGTCGACGTCCTCAACGATGACTCCAAGAGCCTGGCCGTCGTGGCCCCGTTCAAGCCCTGGATGGACGGGACCGTCACCATCCTCGATCCCAGTGACGACATCGTGAGCCTGCTGCCCCGCGCCGCCTTCGAGTGGCGGGACGCGAGCCGCTATTTCAAGACCGTCAATATCTACAAGTTCTCCCGCGGTTTCTCCCGCGATCTCTACCTGCCCTTCCTCGAGGCCTACATTCGCGCCTTCGGACGATCGCGCTTCTACGAGCAGGTGTTGTCCGTGATCACCGCGATGGGAAAAAGCGAATTGCAGGCGCACCGGACCACCCGGCTCTGGTACGAAATCGATGACGTCGAGGACCTGCGCACCGCGGAGACGCTTTTCTCCGCCCCGCAGGACCGACTGCTCAGTTACGCCCGCCGGTTCGGCGGCTTCTGGCGTTTTCCCGGCCTGCTCGATGCCTGCTACCTGGTGCATCCCTTCTTTCCGCCTCCAAGACTCCTGGAGGAAATGAAGGCGCAGTTCGACGGGATGGTGACCGCATACCCCTCGGGCATGGACGTGCAGTGCGAACTCGCGACACGCCTTTTCCCGGTGAGACCCTCTCAGCTTCTCGTGGGCAATGGCGCGTCCGAACTGATCCGCTCTCTGCGCCGGGTATTGCCCGGTCCGTGGTGCGTGCCCGTACCGACCTTCGAGGAATACCTCGCGCATGGAGAAAGCAACGTTGTCATCGATACATCGGGCGCCGGCTTCACGCCCGATCCGTCGCAGCTGGAGACGCTTGCAGGCGGAGCTCGAGTCCTCGCTCTGGCGAATCCCAACAATCCCACGGGGCGGCTGTTGACGGCGCCCGAGGTGGCTGCGCAGGTGGAGGTGACGCGCCGACTCGGGATGCGCCTGATCCTCGACGAGTCGTTCATCGACTTCGCGGTAGACGCGGACACCCTCTCCCTCCTGAGCGCAGAATTGCTTGACCAGAACCCCCACGTGATCGTGTTACGCAGCCTGGGCAAGAGCCACGGCGTCGGCGGCCTGCGCCTGGGTGTGGTGGCCACCGGGGACAAGGACCTCCTCGCCAACGTTCGCGCCGACCTGCCCATCTGGAACGTGGGTTCTTTGGCGGAAGGATTTCTTCAGGTGGCGCCGCGCCACCACGAGGCCTATCGGGACGCCTGCCGGCGCCTGGCCGCGGAGAGGACGCGCTTGAGCGCGGCCCTCGATCTTCTGCCGGGCGTTCGCGTGTTTCCATCGCATGCGAACTTCCTTCTTGTGGCCTTGCCGGTGATGGCCACTCCCGTGGTGAACCGCCTCCTCGAGGGCTTCGAGATCCTCATCAAGGACCTCACGGGCAAGGCTGGTCTTGGAGGCGGCCGCTTCGTGCGGATCGCCGTTCGCACCGAGCAGGAGAACGACCGACTCCTGGTCGCCCTGGAGACTCTGCTGGCGCAAGAACGCGCCTGATCGAGATCTGGTGGCGACGATTCTCCTGAGCTACGCCGCCGGCGCCGCGGTTCACGCTTCCAACCAGCGCACGCTTCTAGCCTCCGCAAGATCCATCGGAGGGTTCGACCGCATCCAGGCGCACGGCCCCCTGGCCGCCGATCATCCCCTCCGCCTTGCCCATCGGGACATCTTCGAAGGCCACGAGGGCGCCGGATACTGGTTGTGGAAGCCTCAGGTCATTCTGCAGGCTCTCGAGTCCGGGTCGCCTGGCGACATCGTCGTGTATGTCGATTCGGGAGCGCGCCTGCGGCGCTCGCTTGCGCCTCTCATCGCCCTGGCGCGAGCACACGACGCGGTGCTCTTCCTGAACGATCATGCCAACGCGCCCTACACGAAGCGCGATGCCTACATCCTCACGGGTACTGATGTCGCGGATTGTCATGGGACGAAACAACTGGACGCGGCCTTCATGCTGTGGCGCAACACGGCAAGGAGCCGCCGTCTGGTTTCCGAGTGGCTCCGCGTGTGCCGGGACGCACGCGCGCTCACCGATCAGCCCGGCGCCTGCGGCCTTCCGGAGCTTCCTTCTTTCCGAGCCCATCGACACGACCAGGCGCTTCTCAGCCTTCTGGTTTTTCGGGATCGTCAGGACCTTTCCCTGGCCCTGCTTCCTCGTCGGGTGAAGTACCGTTTTCTCGAGCACCATCGCCGCCGGATCGCGTGGCTGCCGATTGCTTTGTGGCACGCCACCCACGATGCGGCGTGGGAGACTCGACGGAGGGTGGCTCGGCGACGTGATGTGCGCCACCGCCGCGGCCTGGGCCTCGCGAAGAGGCTTCAAGGCGATCCGTGCCGGATGCAGCGCCTCTCCGACAGACGTCTTTATTCCACGGTGGATCACTGCCTTTCCTTTCTCCGGACCCTTCCCGAGGCCCCACCGCGCGAAGGCCCCCCCGAACCCGTCCACTTCTATTGGGATGGTCCGGGTTTCGGGGCGAAGCCCGCGCTCTGTCTGCGTTCCTTCCTGGCGACCCAGGATTCGCGTCGCGTGCGTCCATGGCTGTGGTTGGCGCATTCGCGGGCCTGGGACGAGCGGGCCGTGAACCCTCACCTCATTCCCCTTCTGCCGCATATCGAGGCGCGTCGATTTGACCTCGCGACGCTCGCTCAAGGCACACCGCTCGCCGCCGAAAGTTGGCCGACCGGACTTCAGCCCGCCGCGGCCTCGGACCTCGCTCGCCTGCTTTGCACGTTCCACCACGGCGGCTTCTACTCCGACCTCGACGCGGTTTTCCTTCGAGACCTGGGACCGTTGCTGAACCTTACCGGCGGCCGGGATTTCGGCTTTCAGTGGTCCCTCACCCGGCGAGGCACTAACGCATTCTGCCGCCACGCCCGGAACAGCCCGCTTCTTCTGGACCTGATGAACCGGGTTCGCGAGACCGGCTCGGGTCATCCCGAGCATCTCTTCGACTTCGAAACCGGACCGAGCGAGATGCTCATCCTGCCCGTTGCCGCGTTCTCTCCGGCCTGGCTCGTGGTGGATGGTCACGACCAAAGCGCGTTCTCACCTTTCACCCGATTCGATGACTTCTTCGCCCCCCGACCTCCCGACGATCCGAGGCGGGCCACAGTCGCGACAATCTTTCCCGGGGCATTCACGTATCACTGGCACGGCCGGTGGGGAGCGCCGGAGGCCGCTTCCTCCTGGGCCGGGCAACTGGCCGAGGACATCCACCAGAAACTGGCGTCGAAGCTTCGCTCCCCGACATTCGGCCCGCGCTACGGGTCATGATCGCGACGCTCGAGAAGTTGTATGGAACCTACCTGGGCGGCTGGGCCCGCTTCCGCCGAGAGCATTTCACGGTGTTCGCGGGTCCGCGCGAAGGGCCTCTCGCGGCGGTCGATGCGCCGCCCTGGAGCTACTTCGCCGACCCTTTTCCCTGGGTTCACGCGGGCGAGCCTTGGCTCCTGATGGAGGAATTCCAGTACTTCAAGAACCACGGTCGCTTGATCACCCGTCGCCTCTCGGGTGGACCCTCCGAGGAGATTCACCTCGATGGCCGAGGCCATGCCTCGTTTCCCTGTGTGTTCGAGATCGATGGAGAGCTTCACCTGCTGCCGGAAACAGGCGAGGACGGAACCCTGGATCTGTATGTGTGCGAGCGTTTTCCCGATCGTTGGCGGCTCCGCCACCGGCTGCTGAGGGATGTCGACGCGGCGGATTCGGTTCCCCTCTTCCATGACGGCCGGTGGTGGGTCATCAGCTCGCTCCGTGAGTCGAAGGCGGACGGCGGCCATCGTTCTCTCGGGATTTTCCAGTGCGAAGATCTGCGGACCGACGCTCCAGCCCCTCATCCTGTGAACCGCGAGCGCCGCTACGTGGATTCTCCATACTCCTATGGCCGGAGCGCGGGCCCCATCCACGTATCCAGGGAACTTACGATGTTCCGTCCCATTCAGATAAGCCGGAAGGTCTATGGAGAAGCTCTAGGCTGGACCCGCATCGACCTCCTCTCCGCGACACAATTCGTAGAAACGCTCTGCGAGAAGGCGCCTTCCGAGGTTGGCCAGTTGCCGGGGCACCCCCTGCACCATGTCGCAGGGCATGGCCCATGGCTCGCCTGCGACACCCGCGACCGCAGGCCCTGACCGGACAAAGGACCATCTGGAGTACGCTCGCACCGAATGGCGCATTACGACACCATTCTCGCGTCGTTTCGAAGTCTGCGACGGCTGGGCCGCGACCCCGAGTATCGCCGCGCCTCGGCGTTCTCCTTCATCTACGGACTGTATCCTCGGCGTCGCCCTTCTTGGGTCACGATCAATGGAGTCCGAACCCACTTTTGTGACGCATCGTCGTTCACTCACCAGTACGAGGAGATATTCGCGAATCGCACCTACGAGTTTGCGACCGACAATCCTCACCCCCTGATCCTCGATCTTGGCGCCAACGTCGGAGTGAGCGTGCTCTTCTTCAAGAGCCGCTACCCCGGGGCGCGCGTGATCGCCTACGAAGCCGACCCCAAGGTTTTCGACTTTCTCCGGCGCAATGTCCTGGCTCATCGGCTCGCTGGCGTCGAGATCCACAACGTGGCGGTCTGGACCGAACGGGGAGAAATCCCGTTTGAGTCCGACGGCGCCGACGCGGGACGACTGGGGGAGCGAATGGGCAAGGCGGGGTCGATCGTCGTACCGACCGTTCCCATCGCGGAGATCCTCCTCGGCCACGAGCGGATCGACTTTCTGAAGCTCGACATCGAAGGCGCCGAGGATGATGTCCTTCCGGCTTGCGACGGTTTGCTCGGTCGCGTTGACAACCTCTTCCTCGAGTATCACTCGACCACTTCGCGGCCGCAGAAACTCGACGAACTCGTGGGGATGCTCAAACGGGCGGGGTTCCGGCTCTCAATCGCTCCGGAGTACGCCCTTCCCGCACCGTTTCTTAAGAGACCCCACGAGCGGCACTTCGACCTTCAGCTGAATATTTCGGCCTATCGCCCGATACCCGCGACATCGCAATAAGCGACCTCGTCCCCCAGGAGCATCGTCCAGGGAAGGGATTCGTTGAACTCGAGTGCGCAATCCGAGAGCGATGAGCGGTTCTTGAGCAGGTGGGCGCAACGGGACAGGAGCAGGCAGGTGAGGACGGCGGTACGACCTTTTTCGAAGGGGGAAAAGCGCGGGTCGTGGTGGACGCCTCCTCGGGAACGGGTCGACGCGTCGGCCATCGGCGAGTTGGCCAGGGAACAGATGCGGCTGCCATAGCGGCGGGTCGCCCACTCCAAGAACTCCGCCTGGTCCGTGGCCACGAAGATCTTCGGACGATGCGGCGCATGGTGCTGAAGCAAGCGCTCAATCTGCCGTCCGTATCCCTCAAAAGACGGCCTCTGGGTGGGGAAATGGGTGCTCTTGTCCGTACCACGGAAGTGGACACCCAGGACGAAGTCCGCGCCCGTCGTGTACTCCCGCAGGTGTTCGTCCACCTGGTCGACCATCCAAGGCTGTACACGGATGTGGCGCCTGGTGAGGCGTCGGCACTCGCGAAGGGATTCAGCCGCGCCCAGGGGGTAGGGCTGCCGAACGCTGTTCGTGGGGACGGCGAGAGCCGTCCACGATTCATTGAAGAAATGCGGACCGTAACAGTGCCATCCGCGGCAATGCACTTCCTCAACCGGGTCGCGGCCTTCTTTTAAGGGCATGAGTTTGCTGAAGAAATAGGCCCACCAGTTGGGCCCGCGCGCGGCATCCAGGTAGTACGCGTTGTTGAATCGAACGAGCACCTCACTTGCCTCCTGTGCCTCCGCGAACTTGAGGGCGCCCAGAACCGCATGGAACTCCGAGAACAATCCCTGGGCCTGGGCGAGACGTCCTCCAAACGGGGAATCCACACGGCTATAGACGACCAGCCGGCGGTCGCGAACGCGTGGAAGCGGCAGGAGGGAATACAAAGAGGGTCTCCGATCTACGACTCGTCAGGCCCCCCACGCCGGGCGGGAGGCATCCAGTAGATTAGATCCGCGTCGAAATAGGCGAGGCGCCGATACCCGAGCGGATAAAGCAGACGCTCGTAGGGGGAGAGGTCGCCCCGCGCTTCGCTCACGATGTAACGAGGACGAAACCCGGCGTGGCAAACGGCGGACAGAACCTCGAGATCGAGCCCCTCGATATCCAGCGAGAGGACGCCGAAGGTGCGCGGGAGCGCGGCGCCGCGGCTGGTCAAGGACTCCTCGATAGAGAGCATCAGCGTTTCCGCGCTCTCCCCTCGTACCGAAACCCCGAACTCGCCCGGCGCCCCAGAGGGCGCCAAAAGAGACGAACCGGTGTGAGCCCAACCCTTGATATTCAGGGTCTGAGGCCCGTCGGTTCGCCCGGTCACCGCACTGATGCGGATGATCACGCGATCCTCGTGTCCGAGCCAGCGCTTGTCCCTCCCTGCGTTGTTCCGAAGCTCGGCTTCGAGCGCTGGGTTCGCTTCGACGAGCACCGCCCACCAGCCGAGTTGGGTGAAGTTGCAGGAATGGCTGCCTTGAAAGCCATCGTTGGCGCCCAGGTCGATGACGATCCTTTCGTCTTCGGCGATGGACGCGTGTTGTCGCATATGCGAGAGGAGGAACGCGAACTGACCCCGGCTCGAGACATCGAAAACGGCGCGTTGCACGCCGGGGGAGGTCTCGACGAGCAGCAGCCGGCTGACAAGCCCTTCCTCGACCGCCCAGGCTCCGAGATGTTTCAATCGACGGTAGACATCGTAGTGCGAGGCGCTCATGGGCGCATCCGACGAATCGCCCAAGGCGCCCCGGAACACCAATCCCCATTTCTTCGCCTCTCGTAGATAGGGCCACGCCTTGAAGCAAAACCAGCTCAGCGTGGCGCCGAGCAAGAGGAGGGCGAGGGCAGCCACAAGCACCACGGCTTCGGCGAGTGGGGTCATGGCGCCTCCGGGACCGGGGAAAAAGGGCAGGCGGCCTCATCGCGTCGAAGCATCACCGTGACTGACCGATATGCCCGGCCTCCCGCAGCCAGCGAACCGTGTCGGCGAGAGTGGAGCGCGCGTCGCGGAAGGAGACACCCAGCTCCCTCTGGGCCTTGTCGCTCGACATATACCAGAAGAGCGTTCCGTAGGGAACCACCGCGGGGTTGAAAGGAAGGGGAATCCGCAGCAAGGGGCCGACCCGCGCGATGAACCGCAGGAGCGAATTGGGGATTTTCAGGGTGCGCGGCTTCCGCCCGAGAATCGCGAGCGTTGTCCGGGCCAGATCCTCGACGCTCACATTCTCCCCACCGAGAATGTAACGTTCCCCGCTGCGGCCCTTGTCCAGTGCGGCCACGGCGCCTTCGGCGACGTCATCCACATGGGCGACGCTCGTTCCGCCCGTGCAGACCACCGCCGGCGCGCTGTTCGCGAAATCCGCCAGCGTGCCCGCGGTGATCATGCCTGTGTCATTCGGGCCGTACACCTCGGTGGGATTGACCATGACCACGCGCAGACCGTCGGCGGAGGCCCGACGGCACAGTGCCTCCGCTTCGCGTTTTACCCGCGGATAGAGGTACCGGTCGAGCGGCAGTGTGAACTTGCTCTCTTCGTCGTGGACCACCGGTGTGGCCGATCCGTTGATCGCGGTGGCGCTGGATACGAACACGACTCGCACTCCTTCGCGGGCCAAAGCCGCCCGCAGGATGTGGCCGGTGCCGGCCACAACCACATCGGGGAGAACGGGGGAATTGATGTCGGTCCAGGAGGAAGGGCTTGCGAGATGGATGACTGAGTCGCACCCGTTGACCGCACGTTCGACGGCGGCGGAATCGCGCACGTCCCCGAGCGCCGTTTCGTAAGGGAGACTCTGGATCCGTTCGGTCCGGCTCTCCGCGCGGAGGAGACAGCGGACATGGCCACCTTCCTCGAGAAGGCGGCGGACCACCCGCGACCCGATGAACCCGTTGCCGCCGGTGACGAGCGTGCGTCGGTGTTCCGACGCGTTCATCATCGGCAGAGCGCAGACCCGCCGAGGACGCGATCCGCGGTCAGCCGGATGGCATGGTCCAGGTGGTCCTCGGTGTGGAGGCTCGACACGAAAAATCGGAGACGCGCGGTGCCTGGCTCCACCGCCGGGGAAACCAGCGGCTGAACGTTGACGCCCGCGGCAAACAGCTCGTTCGACAAGCGCATGGCGTCTAAGTCGCCGCCCACGATCACCGGGACCACGCCGGAATGGGCGGACCGACCGACATCGAGCCCGCTTGCCCGCGCTTTCCGCGCAAGATACTCCGCGTTGCGGCGGAGCGTTCCCACGCGCGCGGGCTCGGCCTGCAGCATCTGGATCGCTCGCAGGGCCGCCGCGGCGTTTGCGGGAGAGATTCCGGCAGAGAAGATGAAACCCGGGCAGGTGTAGCGTAGGTAACGGATCAGCCGTCGCGCTCCCGCCACGTAGCCGCCACAGCTCGCGAGGGATTTGGAGAGCGTGCCCATGAGGATGTCGATTTCCGAAGCAGGGATCGAGAAGTGTTCGGCGATACCGCGCCCCGAGCGGCCCAGGACGCCAATGGAGTGGGCCTCATCGACCATCAGCCAAGCCTTGTGCTCGTGTTTGATGCGAATCAGTTCGTGGAGGTCGGGTATGTCGCCCTCCGTGCTGTAGACACCCTCGACCAGCACCAGTGCCGAGCGGTGGTTCCGGCGCTCTATCCCGAGGAGAGCGTCAAGAGCTGCGAAGTCGTTGTGAGGGAAGGACAGACATCGCGCTCCCGACAGGCGCGCGCCGGTGATGGCGCTGTTGTGCATCAAGGAGTCGTAGACGATGACGTCCCGGGGCGAGCAGAGATGGCTGATAACGGAGACGTTCGTCGCGTGGCCCCCGACGAAAACTAGCGCCTCTTCGGCTCCTACGAATCGCGCGAGAACGCTTTCGAGGCGGCGGTGGATTTCTCGCTCGCCTGAGGAGAGGCGACTCGCCGAAACCGAGGCTCCATACCGGTCGACGGCTTCGCGCGCCGCTTTTTTGACCTCGGGGTCATCGGCGAGCCCGAGGTAGTTGTACGAAGCGAAATTGATCAGGCTCCGGCCCCCGGAAACGATGGTTGAGCCAGACGCTCCATCGAACGAGCGGAAGAAGGGGTCTTCGAGTCCCGCGTCGTCGAGAGCCCGGAAGCGGGCCTCGAACTCGAGCAAACCGGGCAGCGCGTCGTACCCTCCGATGGCCTCGGCGGGTTTGGTCGATTCGACGGGGGCGGGAGCAGACAAGTGTTCGGCGAGCGCTCGGATCGAAGGCTGCTTCCACAGCAGGTCGGGATCGATACGACGGCCCGTCCAATCTTCTGCCTCCGCGAGGACCGAAGCCACGGAAACCGAGTCAAGACCATATCCCGAGATGGGCGCGGTGAGATCGAGCCGATCCCGCCCGATCCCGGCTTCTCCTAAGAAGAGACTGATGAGCTTCTCCTCAACCTGGTCGCGGCTGAAGAGGCCCGGGGGCTTCGAAGGCATCATGATCTTCGCGTTCACCCTCGCGATCTGCGTGTTCAGCGTCCGTCTTCCGGCCGTGAAGGGCTGGGGGAGGGAATACGAGCCTGACCGTAGAACCTGCGTCTTGCAGGACAACGTGAGCCAGGGGCGCGATCATGCCAGGTCAGCAACCTATTCAGTTTACACATGGGCTCCCGGTACGCCGGTTCTCCTCGGCCGCGCCGGCCGCTCTCATGGAAGCAGCGCGAAAAATGACGGGGCCCCACCACAAAACCCGCGCCATCAGGCGCTGAAGATCTGGTTCTCCACGAGTTCGGCGTAGACCGAACCCTGGCGCATCAGCGATCCATGCGTTCCCGACTCGACCACCCGGCCGCCATCGAGCACGATCACGCGATCGGCGGAACGGATGGTGGACAGGCGATGGGCGATTACCAGCGTGGTCCGTCCCTGCATGAGGCGTTCGACCGCTTCATGCACTAGGGATTCGCTCTCGCTGTCGAGGGCGCTCGTCGCCTCGTCGAGGATGAGAATTCGCGGGTCCTTGAGTACGGTGCGGGCGATGGCGATGCGTTGTCGCTGGCCGCCGGAAAGCTGAACTCCGCGCTCGCCCACCCGGGTCTCGAATCCTTGCGGAAGGCCCGTGATGAAGTCGTGCGCGTTTGCCGCCCGCGCCGCGTTCACGACCTCCGCCGTCGAGACGTGATCGAGGCCGAAGCGGATGTTCTCGGCGATGGTCAGGGCAAAAAGTGTCGGCTCCTGCGACACGAAACCGATGTGTCGCCGCAGCCATCGACCGTCGAGGGTGCGTGAATCGGCGCCATCGATCAGGATGCGGCCTGCGAGCGGGTCATGAAAACGCAGCAGGAGGCCCGCGAGTGTCGACTTCCCCGCCCCGGATGCTCCGACGAGAGCGACCACCTCGCCGGGTCGAACCGCTAGGCTGAGATCGTGCAGCACCGGCACTTCGGGCCTCGATGGGTAAGCGAACCCCACACCTTCGAAGACGACCTCGCCGGTCATGGCCTCCGCGCCCTTCCCCTCGCCCACGGGAATGCGTGGCTCTCGGCCGAGGACCTCCAATATCCGTTTAAGGGCCCCCGACGCCCGTCGGACCTCTGTGGAACATTCGGCCAGGTCGCGAACCGCGCCCAACGCCAGCATGCCGGTGAAGGCGAATGCGGCGAGGCCTCCGGTGCTGACGGCTCCCGCCGAAAGCTGAGGCATCCCCACCAGGATGACGACGAGCATTTCGGGGCCCACCACGGACACGCCGCGGACCACGCCATAGACAAAGTTGGTGCGTCGCCCGATGGCAAGGTTGCCTAGGGCGGCGGTCCGATAGCGTTGCGACATGAAGGCCTCCTGGTCGCTCGCGCGGACCGTACGAATGCCGGAGATGGCCTCCGCCGCGATGCTCGCCATGTCCCCCGTGTTGGTCTGGTAGTCGTGGGCCAGCTCGGCCACGCGCCGTCCCAGGCGATTGACGAAGAGCACGAAGGGCGTCAGAACGCCCACCAGCACCAGCGTCAGGAGCGGAGACATCCACAGCAACACGATTGCCCCCCCGCCGACGAGCACCAGGCTTCGCATGGCAGCCACTACTTGGCCCACGAGGACCTCCTCGAGGGCCTGGGCGTCACCCATGAGACGGCTCGTCAGGTCGCCTGCCCGCTCTTCGTCGAAGAAGCCGACCTCCTGCCGGAGGATCGAGTCGAAAGTAGAGCTGCGCAGCCGCGCGATCAAGCTTTGGCTGGCCGAGCTGAAGAGCACTCTTTCCCCGAATCGGCTAAGTCCGCCCAGGCAGAGAACGCCGAAAATGAAGAGCGCGAAGTCCACAGAGAGGCGGCCTTCATCCACAACGCGGCCCACGGCCTGTGGGAAGTACAGCTGCGTGGCTCCGGCCAGGAAACCGGACACGATGCCCGCCGCGATCATCCAGAGATCCGGGACCACGAGCGCCCATAGTCGTTCCCGCGCCGAGACTCGTGGGGAGCCATGGCCCGTGGGTTCGTTCTTCACAAGGGGCCCCGGCCGGCGTTTCTTCGTGAGAACCAACGACGATTGTTGTGGTAAGCCGACGTGAACGCCGTGAACCCCTGGTCGTAAACCCGGCGGTGCGCCGGGCGGGGTTCAAAGGTCCGTTCCACAGGAGCAAGCGCTTCGAGCGATTCGAAGGTGTCCACCACGCCGAGAGCGTGGAGGGTGAGCAATGCGGCGCCTCGGGCAGCCGCGAACTCGGGCCTCGGGATCCTCACGAGGGGGCGGTCGAGGACATCTGCGAGAATCTGGCTCAGGACGTCGCTTCTTGCCCCACCGCCAGTCAGCCGGAGACCGCCAGCTTGCGGCGTGCCGACCAGCGGCTCGACCTTCGAAAGAGCCCACCGCGTGTTGTAGGCGATGCCTTCGAAAACTGCCCGGGCGAGGTGGGACCGCCCGTGATTCAGATCGAGATTCAAAAACCCTCCGCGCGCATGCGCGTCGTCTATGGGCGTGCGCTCTCCGGCAAACCAGGGCAGAAAAGTGAGGTGGGCGGAACCCGGCTCACAGTCGTTGACGAGGCAGGAGAGGGCTTCGTGGCTGAGGGGCACTCCTTGATCCGACAGTACGCGAAGCCGTAGCCACTCGATGAGGTTACCCGCGTTTTGCTGGGCGGCCACCACGAGATAGCGCGATGCGTCGGCGCTGCACATAGGGCCTACGTACGAAAGCGGATCGGACACCCGTCGAGGGGCGTGCGCCGCGACCCAGGAGCTCGTTCCGATCGATACGTGCATGGCGGCGCCGCGCACCGCCCCGCAGCCAATGGACATGGCCGCCACATCGCCCGGGCCGGTCATCACCACGGTCCCCGGATTCAATCCGAGATCTCTCGCGGCCTCCGCGGTGAGTGGGCCCGAAGGATCCGTGGGGGCCAGAAGGTCGGGAAGCAGCGACTCCCGGAGGCCTATCATCCCGAGAATCGTTGAGGACCAAGAGCGCCGACCCGGCCGCGTGTCCATCAGCCAAGTGAGGTTGGCGCAATCGTGCGAGGTGACGTACCGGCCCGTGCTTCTAAAGAGCAAGTAATCCTTCACGTCGAGAAGCTTGGCCGTCTCGCGCCAGATTTCCGGCCTGCTCTGGCGGAGCCAGACGATCTTGGAAACCGGATCGGTTCCGGTCAGGGACGGAGCCCCGCCTGTAAGCCAGAGCCAGCGGGCGATGCGGGTGGCTCCGTAGCCAAAAACCCGAATCAGGCCGCCCGTGACTTCCCGCGCCTGTCGCCCGGCCCGGGCATCCAGCCAGATCATCGAACGCATCAGGGGGCGGCCCTCGGCGTCCACCGGGAGTGTTCCCTGCATCTGACCGGTGAAGGTAAGGGCGCGCACTTCGTGGGCCTCGACCGACGCGTCCGATAGGACACGAGCGGTGGTCGTCCGGACCGCGTTCCACCAGTCGAGAGGATCCTGTTCGGCGAAACCTGCCTCGGGGAAATGAGTCGGGTACGAAGCGGACGCGGTCGCGATCAGACTCCCCTGCTCATCCAGGAGCACAGCCTTGTCGCTCGAGGTGCCCACATCGTGGGCCAAGACCAGTCGCCTCTTCACTCCGCCCGACATGCCCACAGATAGGCCTGGAAGAGTGGGGCAACAAAGATCAGCGAGTCGTAGACGTCGAGGACACCGCCGTGGGTGGGGATGACCGCGCCGAAGTCCTTGATCCTCGCGGCGCGTTTGATCGACGAGGCGAACAGGTCGCCGGCCGTGCCCGCGCCGGCGAGGAAACCGCCGCCGATCAGGACCTGTTCCCGGCTCAGCGAAGGCACCGCGAAATGGAAGAGAGGCGCCATCGCAATGGTTGTCACGAGCCCACCCACAAGGCCGGCGACGGTCTTATTGGGACTAAGCGCCGGAAAAGGCCGCGCTTTCCCGAAAGTAGCACCGATCAGATAGGCGGACGAGTCGTTGATCTCGACCGCAGCGTAGCAGAAGAACACATCCCCGAATCCGGTGGGGGCAGCGCCCAGGGCAAAGAGCGCCCCCAGGAAAAGGCCCGGGTACAAAAGAGTTAAGCCAGCGAGCCCCATCCTCCCCAAGGCCCGGGCCGCTTCGATCGCGCAGGCGAGGCCAATCGCGGAAACCGCGGCCAGAAACCACCAGGGTCCCAAGTAGGCGGGGACGAGGATCGCAGCCAGGGTCAGGATCTCGACGACGTAAGTCGTCCAAATGCGCCGCCCCATGAGACGGCCTTTGGCCTGAGCGAGACCGATCCACAGAGCAGCCAGCCCGAATATTGTGGCGACCAATTCCACGGCGGTCTGGGCAGGCTCACGCATGTATGGCCAGGCTAGGATAGGCGGCTCTATGCCACCTTGCAATGACCTCCGGCACGTGCCTTCAAGAAACAGGACAACGGGATCATGGAAACGACTCGAGGATGGGAACATCCAGGGCGTCCGTTTCCCACCTCCGGAGATGCAGCCAGGAGTCGCCCCCGATACCCGGCGCCGGGCTGACCATGTGTTCCGGTATCGCGTCTAGTGGAACGTCTGGACGTCGTCTATGCCTGGGTGGATGGAGCCTGGCCCGGCTACCGGGACGAACTCTCACGCTACGCGGGCCGTCCCGTCGACTTGAACCCCAACCGCCACCGCGACAATCTCGACCTGTTGAAATACAGTCTTCGCTCCCTGGAGGTCTTCGCCCCCTGGATTGAGAGGATTCACCTGGTAACCGCTCGTCCGCAGTCGCCTTCCTGGCTGAACCCGCACGCACCGGGCCTCAAAGTGATTCACCATGACGAGTTGTTCGCGCTCCGACACCTTCCGACCTTCAACTCCTTCGCCATCGAGTCCTATCTGTATCTCCTGCCCGACCTCTCACCCCGCTTCTTGTACTTCAACGACGATATGGTCCTCGGCCGCACCCTTCACCCTGGAGACGTGATGACCAAAGACGGTCGGGCGCGCATCCACCTCGAATGGAATCCTTCGATCGCCCGGCGAAAGGATGAGCATCCCTGGCGCGCCGCCATCGGCTTCGCGAACGAGCTGCTCGATAAAGCCTTCGGCGCGGCCAATGCGCGGCGTCTGGTGCGCCATGCTCCGGTGTTGATGGAGATCCAACGCTGGCAGGCACTCGCTGATAAGTGGCCCGAGCCCCTGGAAGCCACGCGGTCCGGGCGCTTCCGTTCGGGAGACACGTTCGCTCCCGACTTCCTCTATCCGTACTTTTGTCTCGCTACCGGGCACGCAACCGCGGTATCGATCGTGGACAGTTACCGCCAGGCCGCCTATGTTGGTCTCGATAACCGGGGGTGGCTGGTGAGCCTCCAGCTCGCCGTCGTCGATCGCCTCCGCCCCCTTTTCCTCACCCTGAACGACAATTTCGACGAAACGGCTGCGGAGGCCGTCGTGGCCTCGGTGCGCCGATTCCTCGAGTCGTGGTTTCCGCGCCCCTCGCGCTTTGAGAAGCCATGAGCGGATCCATGACGTTCGTTGACGTGCTGCGCCGTCGCGCCGAAAGCCGGGAGGGTGAGAAAGGCTACACCTTCCTGGTCGATGGCGAGGGCCTCGAGGAACGACTCAACTACGCCGAACTGGCGGTTCGCGCCCGGCTGATTGGAGGAAGGCTGGCCGCCCGGATCCCGCGGGGCGTCCGGGCTGTGCTTGTTTTTGACCCCGGGCTCGCATACATCGCGACGCTTTTCGGCTGCTTGCAGGCCGGCATCGTGGCCGTTCCGGCATACCCGCCGAACCCCCTTCGGCCGGAAGCCGGCCTCGACCAGATCGAACGCGTGACCGCAAGTGCAAAGGCCAGGTTCATCCTGGGCTCCGGCGAACTCCTGGGCCGTCTGCACAATCTGCTCAGAGGCGCCCCCTGGGTGCAGGGCCTGGGGTGGATCGACGTCAGCGCCGCCGACGCCGATCAGGCGAACTGTCTCCCTGAGGTTTCGGAGGACGACATCGCCATCATCCAGTACACCTCCGGTTCCACGTCCGAACCCAAGGGCGTGATGGTGACCCATCGCAACCTGATTCAGAACGCCGAGTTCATTCGTGCAGGCTTCGCACTCACCGAGAATGCCAGTGGCGTCTCCTGGCTGCCTCCCCATCACGACATGGGTCTGATGGGAGGGATCATCCAGCCTCTGTTCATGGGCATGAACATGGTTCTCCTATCGCCCCAGCTTTTCGCGCGGCGTCCGGCCACCTTCCTCGAGGCCATTTCGCGATTTCAGTTGACGGGTGGGGGCGGCCCGAACTTCGCATACGACATGCTGACCAGGAGGGTGGGCGAAGCGGCCAAGGCCCAGCTGGACCTCTCGTCCTGGAATCTGGCGTTTTGTGGAGCGGAGCCGGTGCGCGCGGCGACCCTCGACGCCTTCGCCGATGCCTTCGCGGGATGTGGCTTTCGCCGCGAGGCTTTTCTCCCGTGCTACGGCCTCGCCGAGGCGACTCTTCTGGTCACCGCCTCTGAATTCACCAGGGAGCCGCGACGCCTGACTCTCGACGACGGCGCGCTCGAGAAGGGTTTTGTGGTGCCTGCCGACCCTTGCCTGCCGGGAACACGCGCGTTCGTCAGTTGCGGCCGTGCGCCAGCCGGCATGCGAGTGACGATTGTCGATCCCGGGACCGGTCAGGTTCAACCGAAAGGCCGAACCGGCGAGATCTGGGTCAAGGGCCCCAACGTCGCCGCGGGATACTGGGACGCCCCGCTCGCCACCGCGGCCAGCTTCAATGCACAACTCGACGACGGGCAGTCGGGATTCCTTCGTACCGGCGACCTCGGTTTCATCGATCAGGGCGAGTTGTTCATCACCGGAAGGTTCAAAGACCTGATCATCATTCGGGGCCGCAATCTGCACCCCCAGGACATCGAGTCGACCGTCGAAAACGCTCACTCCGCGGTGCGGCCGGGCCGATCAGCCGCGTTCTCCGTGGAGGTCGAGGGCGACGAGCGGCTGGTCGTGGTCTTCGAAGTCGGCCGCCGGGCCCTCCTCGATCCCGCACCCGTCCGGGAAGCGGTCCGACGGGCGGTCGCCGGAGCGCACAGCATCGTTCCCCACGAGATCGTCCTTCTAGAGCCCGCAAGGCTCCCCCGCACATCGAGCGGCAAACCGCGAAGGGTCCTCACTCGGCAGCGGTTCCTGGCGGGGCGGCTCGGTCTCGACGTGGAGACCCCCGAATGATCGACAGTCTCTACCGGTCGAAACAGGATGCGTTCTGGGACCGGTTGGGAGGCGTTCTTGCCCGGCGCGGCGTGTCGCCGGATGCCGTGACCAAAGGCGCGTTTCTTCTGAGCACGCTCAACTCTTTCGCCTTCCTCGTTCACCGCAACTTCCTCGCCTACGGTCTGCTGCTCGCGATGACGGAACTTCTGGACAACTTGGACGGGGCCGTCGCCCGCGTGAGCGGGCGGAAGACGAGGTATGGCGCGTTTCTCGATGCGGCCACGGATCGCTACAAGGAGTCGCTGAGTCTGTTCGTCGTGGCCTGGGTGACGGGCTACTGGGTCGCGTGTTTCGCGGCGGTGACGGGCTCCCTGCTCACGAGCTACAACCGCGCGCGCGCCGCCGTCGAAGGCGCACAGGCCGCCGCCACGGGTCTTGATCTCTTTGAGCGCTTCGAACGTGTGGCGACACTCGTGCTGGGTCTCGTTCTTTCTCCGCTCTTGCCGCCCTCGCTGTTCCTCGGTCGCGACGCCCTCTGGGGCGCGTTGGTGTTGATCGGGATCTTGTCTCACCTAACGTCGGTTCAGCGCGTGTGGCGTGCCCGCCGGGTCCTGCGTGAACTTGACCGCGGGTCGTCCTCTCCCTTCCCCCGGGCCTGAATGGTTTCGCCCGAACTCTTCGATCTGAAATCGCCGGCGCGACGAAGGGTGGCGCTTCTGGTGTGTCGTCTCTATGCGGTGTTGCCCTGCGTCATCACGCCCCTCGTGACGGGCTTCTTGTGCGCGATCGAGAACGGCGTCTTCGCGGCCGCGGGCCTGGTCATCGTTTCCTCCGCTTTGATGGCCGTCCGGTTCCCTGACTTCCGAGAGAAGTCAGGCGCCATGGCGCTGAACGCCCTTTTCTACTTCACTCTGATCGCCCTGCCTCCGCTCGTTTTGCCTTTCGCCGGTCCTGCGGGCTTCCTTGCCGGAGCGATCTTCGGATCGGTGCTGTCACTGGCCGTGATCGGCTGGATCCCTCGCGTGCCCCGCGTGGGGTCGATGCTTCAGCCGGAGCTTTTTCCCGATGTGCTCACAGGACTGATCCTGAGCCTGCTCTTTTACATACCCGTTTTCCTTCTCAAGCGCCCGCGACTCGCCCCGCTCGAACCGGCCCCGCCTTTCGACGTGGCGGTGATCCTCTGCGCCTACCAGGAGGAGGCCACGATTGACGAATCACTCGCGAGTATCCGGGTTGCGGTCGACTGCCTGCGGGGATCGCCGCTCGTGAAACGAGTCCGCGTCATCCTCGTGGACTCGAGTCCCGTCGAAGCGACGCGCCGGCGCGTCGCTTCCCAGGTCGACCGCGTGATCGACGGAGACTCGGGGAAGCTGAGTGCCCGCCATCAGGCGATGCGCCTCGAAAATGCGGACATTTTCGTGGCCGCGGACGCCGATCGCCGCTATGACCCCGAATGGCTGGTGACCCTGCTGGCGCCCTTCGCCGACCCGAGGGTGGTGGCGACCATGGGAGAGACGCGAAACGCGGGTGCGGGCATGAGTGCTAGCGCCTTGTGTCGCGCCACGCTGAAGCTCCCGTACAACGGCGGCAACTCCGCCTTCTTTCGTTCCGCCTACTTCGCGGCGCCCTTCGCCACCACCATCGATCAGGGTCGGCACAAGGAACTCTGGGTCGAGGAGGAGTTTCTGTTCGGCTTGACTCTGCAGGCGCAGGGACGCATAGCCCATGTGATGGAATGCCGCTCCTACGAACTGCGCCCCTACCCGCTTTTCGCCCAGCTCTCGCGTCATCTCTTCGGCGTGCGGCTTCGGACTTTCTGAAATCACGCCCTTTGTACGCACTCCGTGATGTCAAGAACCGCGAGGTGGTCGGGCGGCGGAGTGCGGGGCGGCGCGCGCGGTCCGGCACGTCGGTCACCTCGCCCGCCGCAGCTGCCGCCTGCCCGGCCTGCGCGTGGTTTTAGGTACGATGAGGAGACCTCCGCTTCACGGAGCGATTCCGACTGATACCGCGAAGCACCGACCGAACGGCGGGCATGGGTACGCTTTCGCAGCCACTATCAACTTGAAGCGGTGAGTCGTCTCTCGTTAGCCTCCACCCCGTTCGCAAGCTCAGCCAAATATGAAATCTGAAAGAATTCTCGTCGCCGGTGCGGGTGGGTTTATCGGAGGGCACCTCGTTGCCGACCTTCTCAGTCAGGGATACAAGGACATCCGCGCCGTGGATCGCAAGCCGATGCGTGATTGGTACCAAAAGTTCCCGCAGGTGGAGAGTTCGCGGCTCGATCTCCAGGAACAAGATGCCTGCGAGCAGGCGGTCAAAGGCGCGAAGGTCGTCTATAACCTCGCCGCCGACATGGGCGGGATGGGCTTCATCGAGCTGAACAAGGGGCTGTGCATGCTGAGCGTGCTGATCAACACCCACCTTCTCCTCTCCGCGAAGAAGAACAACGTGCGGCGCTTTTTCTTCGCCTCCTCCGCCTGCGTTTACAACGTGGACAAACAACGCGATCCGAACGTAACCGCGCTCAAGGAGGCGGACGCCTACCCGGCGATGCCCGAAGACGGCTACGGTTGGGAGAAACTTTTCAGCGAGCGGATGTGTCGGCATTTCCGCGAGGACTTTGGCATCCAGACGCGCGTCGCCCGTTACCACAACGTCTATGGCCCCAACGGGACCTATGAAGGAGGGCGTGAAAAAGCCCCTGCCGCGATCTGCCGCAAGGTCATCCAGGCGAAGCTTTCACAGAAGCACTCGATCGAAATCTGGGGCGACGGCAAGCAGACCCGGAGCTTCATGTACATCGACGACTGCCTCAAAGGCACGCACATGCTCATGCGCAGCGGTGTGATCGAACCGCTCAACATCGGCAGCAGCGAGCTTGTCTCGATCAACCAGCTCGTGGACATAGTCGAGGACATTGCCGGCATCAAGCTGAAGCGGAAGTACAACCTTAGCGCCCCGAAAGGCGTGAATGGGCGTAACAGCGACAACACTCTCATCAAAGCCCGCCTCGGCTGGGAGCCAGACACCCCTCTGCGCGACGGGATGGAGAAGACCTACCGCTGGATTTACGATCAGATGACGCGCAAGAAGTAGCAGCAGCCGCTTGGCGTCAGAAGAAACTCAAGCCCCGCAAGCGACGAGCGGGCGTCTTGTTCGTGCAGCGTCCCGGCGCGGAAGTCGGTTTCCCGCATTTCCGGACCGTACTACACAACTGCTCGACGCAGCCATCGCCACCTCGAGGAGCTCAAGGATACGACGCGTCGCTGCGGGCCCACCGTTCCCGATCGCGTGCCGTCGTCCGGGCGATCCACGCCGAGTTCCGACTCCCCCGCCATGCCCAGAAGGAACTCCTCGCCTTCCTCGACTGCGGGCTCCTCTGTCGCGGCTTTGCCCCGACTGAAATGCCGATGCCCAAGCCGGCGGCAAGCACTGCGGCGCCGGTCACGTAGGCAAGCGCCGGATGCGCCGGAATCCACGGAATCACCTGAATCACGAGCGCGTGAAACTAGGCGGGGAAAGGCTGTGCTGCCATGTCGGCACAAACCAGATGCTCGCCGCCCTTGGCTGCTGTCCATTCCGGCGCGCGAGGCGAAACGCGCCGGTGAGAAAGGCGAGCGGCCCGCGGCGCCGACGGAAGAATCATGAAGCGACAGATGGAAAAGCGCATCGCTGTCTATTGAATCGGATCAAGCCCAGGTCGTCAGCCCGGAGTCTTGTCGGGGCCCGCGCGCAATTCGCGCCAGCCCGCTTCGTGAATCTGCACGCCGTATTGCTTGGCGGCAGCCTTTATCCGCCGCCACGCGTCGTCGCGCTCGGCGTCGCTTACGCCTTGCACCTGGTCGAAGCGCGCAATGGCGTTGCGAACATGGCTCGCATTCTCGATCGGCTCCTTGCGCTGCGCGGGAAACGCAAACTTCGTGTCCGGAATAGCGGCTCGTGCCTTCGTGGTCAGCTTGGACATTTTTTCTCCTCGTAGAGTGCAGGCCGGCCTGCATCGTTAGGCGTCGGTCTCACCTTGGCGCAAAATCGAGCACCACCCGAGACGGCACCTCGCCCTTGGCCAGCCGCTCGAAGACGGTGTTAATGGCCGACAGCGGCTGTAGCTCGATATCGGCTTTGACCTTGCCCGCGGCCGCGAAGGCCAGCGCCTCAGCCATGTCGTGCCGATTGCCGACAAAGGAGCCGCGGATGGTGATGCAGTTGGCCACCACGTCAAACAGCGGCGTCGGAAAGTCGCCCGGCGGAATGCCCACCAGTACGCAGGTGCCGTGTTTGCGCGTCATGCCGACGCCTTGCTTGAAGGCCGGCAATGACGGCGCCGTGATGACAACACCGTGGGCGCCCCCGCCCGTGACCTTCACCACGACGGCCACCGGATCACCGTTCCTGGCGTTGACCACCGCATCGGCGCCCAGGCGCTTGGCGTGTTCAAGCTTGCGGTCGTCGATGTCCACCGCGCACACATGCAGGCCCATCGCCTTGGCGTATTGCACACCCAGATGCCCCAGCCCGCCGATGCCCGAGATCACAATCCATTCGCCCGGCCGGGCCTGGGTCTGCTTGATGCCCTTGTACGACGTAATGCCGGCGCAGATCAGCGGCGCTGCGTTCTTGGCCACCAGGTGCGCAGGGATGTGCGCGACGTAGTTCGGGTCGGC
>JAENWE010000044.1 GCA_016650185.1 Vicinamibacteria bacterium
CCCGCTCCAACACCATGGTCACGCACGGGCCCGAGGCCATGAACGCCACCAGCTCGCCGAAGAACGGGCGCGCTGCGTGAACATGATAGAAGCCCTCGGCCTCTTTGGTGGTGAGGTGACGCATGCGGAGGGCGTTGATGCGGAAGCCCGCCTTCTCGATCCGGGAAAGAACGGCTCCCGCGTTCCCCGCTTTGACCGCGTCTGGCTTGATGATCGAAAACGTCTTCTCCATGTCCTGCCTTTCCATAGCCCCTTCGTTACTTTTTCCCTAGAACCTTGGCCACCATCCGGCCCATGTCCGCTGGCGACTTGACCACATGAATTCCCGCGGCGCGCATGGCCTTCATCTTCTCTTCGGCGGTGCCCTTGCCTCCCGAAATGATGGCGCCGGCGTGGCCCATCCGGCGTCCTTCGGGCGCCGTCTGTCCGGCGATGAAGCCGATGACCGGCTTCTTCACATGCGCTTTCACATAGGCGGCAGCGTCCTCTTCGGCCGAACCGCCGATCTCGCCGATCATGATGATCGCCTTGGTCGCTCGGTCCTTGTTGAAGAGTTCTAGGGCCATGCGGTGGTTGGTCCCGATGATGGGGTCGCCCCCGATTCCAATGCAGGTGGACTGGCCGATGCCCAGCGCGGTCAGCTGCCCGACCGCTTCGTAGGTCAGGGTGCCGCTCCGGCTCACCACACCCACGGACCCGCCCATGTGAATGTGTCCGGGCATGATCCCGATCTTGCACTTCTCGCCAGGAGAGATGATGCCGGGGCAATTCGGGCCGATGAGGCGGGTTTTGCGACCCTTGAGAAACGTGGAGGCGCGCATCATGTCAAGCACCGGAACGCCCTCGGTGATGCAGACGGTCAGGTCGAGGTCCGCATCACCCGCTTCCATGATGGCATCGGCGGCGCCGGGAGGCGGAACGAAGATCACCGAGCAGTTGGCGCCCGTCTTCCGCACCGCCTCTTGAACAGTGTTGAACATCGGAAACCCTTCAAGGGTGGTCCCGCCCTTGCCCGGCGTGATCCCACCGACGATGTTGGTGCCATACTCGCGGCAGGCCATGGCGTGGAACGTCCCGTGCTTGCCCATGCCCTGCACGATCACGCGCGTGTTTCGGTCCACGAGAACGCTCATGAGCGGCCTCCCTTCGCCGGCGCCTTGACTTTCGAGGCGGGTTTGCTCTTGGAGGGGGTTCCCGAAACCGAGGCGACCACTTTCTTGGCCGCCAACATCATGTTGTCGGCGGTCTGGAACGCAAATCCGGAATTGAGGAGCATCTGTTTTCCCAACTCCTCCTTGTTGCCCTTCATTCGGACCACGATCGGAATCTTGACTCCAAGATCGCGAACCGCGGCAATGACTCCCTCGGCCAGCACATCGCAGCGGAGGATGCCTCCGAAGATGTTGATGAAGACGGCCTTCACGTCTTTGTCGGCCATCAGAATGCGAAAGGCGTTCTTGATCTGGTCGGCGTTGGCGCCGCCTCCAACATCGAGGAAGTTCGCGGGGGATCCGCCCGCCAGCTTGATGATGTCCATGGTGGCCATGGCGAGCCCGGCCCCATTCACCATGCAGCCCACATTGCCGCCCGGAAGCTTGATGTAGTTGAGCGAGTGCTTCGAGGCTTCGACCTCGAGCGGCTCTTCTTCGTCAAGATCGCGATAGCCGCGGAGGTCGGGATGCCGATCGAGGGCGTTGTCGTCGAAATTGATTTTGGCGTCGAGAGCGAAAAGGACGCCATTGGCGGTGAGCATCCAGGGGTTGATTTCGAGCAGGGAGGAGTCTGTCTTCTCGAAGGCCTCGTAGAGCGCCCGGATGAACTGCACCGCCTGACCGACCACGGCATTCGGCAGGCCCAGACCGAAAGCGATCTGCCGAGCCTGGAAGGCCTGGAAACCCACGGTTGGATCCACATACTGCTTCAGAATCGCCTTGGGGTTGGTGGCCGCGATCTCCTCGATGTCCATGCCGCCTTCGGAGGACGCCATGACCACGGGGCGCTGGGAGTCCCGGTCCATCACGATCGCGAGGTACATCTCCCGCGATCCTTCGAGTTTCATGCCCTGCTCAACCAGGACGCGCTTGACCACCCGGCCCTCCGGACCGGTCTGATGGGTGACCAGAGTCATGCCCAGCATGTCGTGGGCGATTTCCATCACCTCGTCGCGGGTTCGAGCGAGTTTGACCCCGCCCCCCTTCCCACGGCCGCCGGCATGGATCTGCGCCTTCACCACGCACGGGAAACCGAGCCGACTGGCCACCGCCACCGCCTCCTCGGGCGTAAAGGCGGGTTCCCCGTCCGGCACCTTGACGCCGAACCTCCGTAGGATCGACTTGCCCTGGTATTCGTGGATCTTCACGGGGTCAACCTCGATCGAGAATTACTTGATGCTCAGGAGTTCCACTTCGAAGATGAGTGTGGCCCCCGGCGGGATGGGACCCTGACCCTGATCGCCATACGCGGTGTCGGATGGGCAGGTGAGGCGGGCCTTCTCGCCCACCTTCATCTTGGCCACACCCTCGGTCCAGCACGGAATGACGCCGTTCAGGGGAAACTCGACGGGCTGGCCGCGCTGAATCGAGCTGTCGAAGGGCGGGCCGCCGTCGGTCAGCCTGCCCTCGTAGTGGACCTTGACCGTGCTGGTGGCCTTGGGGGAGGCGCCGCTGCCCGCCTTCAGGGTCAGAATCACCGCGCCCGAGGCAAGCTTGACCGCACCCGGCTCGGCCTCGGCCTTGGCCAAGAATGGCGCGTCGGCGGCTCTGCGGGCCTGAGCCACGCCGACATTGGCCACGCGAGCCTGCGCCACCTTGGCCTGAAGAAACGGCTCGATGCGCGGTTGGTAAGCGGCCAGGTCCACCTCGGGCTTCTTCGCCAGACTCGACGCCTCCAGGCCCTTCTGGAACACCGTGAATTCCTCAGGGGTGAGTTTGAACTGAGTGAAGTTCCCCCCCGCAATGAAACCCATCGCGTAAAGGGTTTTCTGATCATCGGTCATCCCGGCGACCCCTTGCGGAGAGGGCGAGGCCGAGGCCACGGGCGCGGTGGCCGGCTTGGTACAGGCGGCGAAGGAGAGGGCGCAGGCGGCGAGCGACAGCCGGCGAAGGAGTGCTGATTTCAAGAAGGAATCCTCGGAAGTAGGGAGAAGCTCAGGGCGCTGCGGTTGTTGCGACGGAGCGCGCGAAGAGTGAGTTGAGCCGCGAAGCATACCGCGGGACTACATTTTTTCGATCTTCACCTTGGCCACCCGGTTTCGCTCCACGTCCACCACGGTGAGCCGGTACCCTTCGACTCCCACCGTCTCTCCACCCTTCGGCACCGAGCCGAGACGTTCCAGAATGAATCCTCCCACGGTCTCGGCGTCGATTTCCACCGGGATGGGGATCGCATACGACTCCCGAAGAAGGCTGTTGGAAACTGTGCCCTCGACCACCAGACCGCCGCCTTTCAGGCGTTCGATGGCCTTTTCCTCGCCCTCATCGTATTCGTCGCGGATCTCCCCCACGATCTCTTCCACCAGATCTTCAAGGGTGGCGATGCCCACGACGCTGCCGTGTTCGTTGATGACCAGAGCCAGGTGGGATCGCTTCTTCTGGAGTTCACGCAAAAGGTCTCCGACGTTTTTGCTGTCGGGGACCACGTGCACGACGTGGAGACGAGCTCGAAGGTCTACCACTTCGGAGCGTTCGAGCGAAGCCAGAACATCCTTCACGTAGAGAATCCCGATGGGGTTGTCAAAGGTGCCTTCGTAGATCGGCACTCTGGAAAACCCGGCTTCGACGATCCTTTTCACCGCCGCGCTCGGCTCCGTGGCCACGTCCAGAGCGAAGGCTTTGGTGCGTGGGATCATCACGCTCTTCACCGGCATGTCACGAAACTTGAAAACGCCCTCCAGCAGGCTGGCATCACTCTGGGACAAAACCCCCTGAAGGCGGCCTTCGGCCACCAGATGCTCTATTTCCTCGGCGGAAACGAGCCCCTCTCGCATCGGCCCCTTGAGGCCAAACAGACGGAGAATCAGGCGGGTGGATTCGGTCACCAGCCTTAGGGGTACCCGGCTCATTCTCGCCATCACCGAGATGGGTATGGCGACGGCCGAAGCAATAGGCGCCGCGAACCTCAGGGCCAGAGCCTTGGGCACCAGTTCGCCCAAAACCATCTCAACGTAGACAATAACCAAGGCCACCATGGCGCTCGCGGTCACCGCGGCGGGCGCCCATAGGGGCAAACCTGGGATGTGTTCCAGCCATGGCTCGACATGCCGGCTCGCGATCCACCCGCCACAAACCCCGGCCAGGGTGCCGCAGACGGTGACCCCGATCTGAACCGTGGCCATGAAACGCTCAGGCTCGGCCCGGAGAGCCTCGGCAAGGCGTGCTCCCCGGCTCCCCTCCTCAGCCCTCTTGCGCAGCGCGGCTTTCCGAGCGGATATCAGCGCGATCTCGGATCCCGAGAAGAAACCGTTCCCGAGAAGCAGGAAGAAAATCGCCCCGAGGATCAGGGCTAGATCAGACATTGGACCAGCGAGTTTAGCGGGAATTTAGCCTGACCCCCCCCAGGAGTTCCTTCCTTCCTCACCTGTCGCTCCCGCGGCCTGAACGCGAGGTTCGGGCTACCGTTTGGGCACCCGACTTCACAAAGAAGCCGAAGGTGTGGTTGGTGTAGGTGTGGGTTTTGATGACGGGCTCCCCCAATCCAGCCGGGGTGGTCGGTCGCAAGGCCTCAAGAGCGTGGATCTCTTCGATGGGGATCGGGAGTTTCTCCGGAACATCGTCCCAACCGAGCAGAAGGACGCCGCCCTCGGAGAGTGCCCGCGCGCAGGCTTCGATCGATCTCTCGATCTGGACGGGCTCGTTCAGACCCCAACCGATCACTCCGTTGCAGACGATGAGGTCGAGCGACCCCGCCGGGAAGGATCGTTCCAAGTCGGCCAGGGAGCCCACGATATGGCGGCGAGCGCCGTGGCGGGCGCGGGCAGGATCGATCTCCAGGGTGGCGTATTCGCGACCCCTCGACTCGAACAAGTCCGAGACGTGCTCCGTGTACCAGTCGCAGCCCACGAAGAGAACACGAGCATAGCGGTCGTTCTCCGCGAGTCTGGGCAGGATCTCCTCATCGAGCAGGCGTCGATCCTTCGCCCGGTGCCGGGGCTTGAAACCGAAGAGCCTCGCCGCCGCCCGGAGCAGAGAGTAGCCCACAATGTCCCTGGCCTTGTGAATCCTGCGCGCGGTTCGGCTCACGTATCCCTCGGGCGGTGACGCGGAGACTTGCCCACTCATGAACGGGGTCGAGGGCTGACGTGCAGGGCCAGGCGCACCATGGTGTGCTCGGCATCGTCCGAGGACTTGACCCCTCGCGATCTCACCCGAACGCTGTAGACGAAAGAGTCGTAATACATGACATAGTGCCCTGGGAAAACCCTGAAGGTGACCGAACCCGTGGCCGCCACCAGGGCCCGCTGAGGAGCGCCGCCGGCCTCGATCTCAACATCATCGCCGCTCCGGGCGCCGAAGAGCGTGACCTCGATCCAATCCACCGGCTCATTGGCGCGCAACAGCACCTCGGTGCTCTCACCCCGCCGCACCGAGAAGCCCTCCATCGGCTCGCCGTCCTTCCGGGTCATGTTCGGAATCGGCTCTCGACCCGAGGTGCCGTCATCCGGGAAGTAGAGCCAGTAGCCATGCTGGGCGCCGGGGCGGTGGAGGGGCGGATCGCCCTCGACATCCTCGAAGGGCTGTTTTTTTCTCCAGGCATCCGTGCAGAACGACAAATCGTTCAGCATGGCTCGTTCGGCTCGAAGCAGAGTGAGAGGTCCGCCCGGATAGCTCGCCAGAAGCGCTGGCCTCAGCGAATGCTCGACCGGCTGAAGCCAGGCCGGAAGAAGGAAGAGGGTGCTGATTGCGGCGCCGAGCAAGGCAATCAACGCTTCGCGACCGCGGGGGAGGAAGAAAGGGGCAAGAGGAAGGGCGGCCATGAAATACCGATTCCCCAAGGTACCTCCGCCACCGTACCAGTTGGTGGGGCCGGGGAGGATGCGAATGCTGACCAGATAGAACAACAGGAGCGCTGAGACCGCGAACCAACCCTCCTTCCCCCGCGGACCGAGCAGGAGAAAGGCCAGGAGCGCCAGAAAGGCGGGAGCGAAATACGGGAGCATGCCGGCGTAGCGCCCAATCCAGAAATCCGCGAGATTGGCGGCGAACATCTGATTCAACTCGACGCCGGCCTGCACGATGCCGGCCCCTCGCGTGGCCTCTTCCCCTTCCTCGAGCGGCCCGAGCTTCATGGTGGTCATCCACTCACCGCTGTTGCCAAAGGTGACGTCCTTCAGCTCCGCCCGATCGAAGGGGAACTCTGATCCGAAGGTCTTCCGTTCGCCGCCCTGGTAGTTCCACTCCCCGGTCACCAGAGTGTTCACACCGAACAGGGCCACCGCGCAGCCGATCATCACGGCCCCGCGGCGGAGTACCTCGACCAGCCTCTTCAGGGCGGGAACCGCGCTCTCAAAAAGCGGAGCGAGTCCGAGCGGCGCGGCGATCAGTATCTGTGTCGGCTTGGTGTAGGCCGCAAGTCCGAAGAGGACGGCGGAGAGCATGGGACGGTCGCGGCGCCAGGCCAGCAGGCCCAGGGACACGAGCGCCAGGTTCAAGAGTTCGGGCTGGATCCAGAAGACGTAGATCGGCGCGATGGTGGCCAGAATGAGCGCGGCCGAGCTGAACACGGCCCGACCTTCGGTGGTACGTCTGCTCAGTTCAAAGTACGCACAGAGCCAGGCCACGAGGAGGCAAAGCGCATTGAAGGCCAGAAAGCCACGGCTCCCCATCAGCGCGATGAAGGGAGCGGCCATGACCGGGTACGTCATGGCCTTGCCGAAGTAGATCTTCCTTCGATGCTCAGGCACCCGTTTGACCCAGGGGAGCGCGCCGTCCAGTTCCAGTCCGCCGGAGGCCCGCTTCAGGAAGATACCGCTGGGCCCGTCCGGATATTCCCGTCGCACCCGCGCGAGGTCGGCCGCGGTGTATTCAAGATCGAAGTCGCCGACCAGGCTCCAGCCCATGCTGTAGTAGGTGGCGCCGTCTGAGAAGAAATGACCTTGGGAAAGGCGGGCGGGATCGCTCGTGGCGCACAGGCCCAAGAGGACAACCGCGGCGAGAGCCATGACCAGACGCGGAAAGAGTCGGGTCATCTAGCAGTGTCCCGTAACGGTCAGGCGAGTTCCACGGCGGGCGGAGCGTCTGATTCGATGATACGAAGGCCTTTCCACGCGCCTTTACGATAGCGGACGAAAAGGACCACGCCCAGGATGACCACATAGAGGGTCACGAAGACCCAGGCCACGAAAACGCTCTGATGCCCGCGCACGCAGAACCACCAGGTCGGGAGGAGCATGGCCACCCAGGAGATGACCACGGTGGCGGTCACCGGGAATCGGGTGTCGCCCGCTCCTTTGAGTCCGCCCGCGCAGACCACGTTCACCATGTCGAAGATGGAATAGAAGGCGACGAAGCGAAGGAGGATGGTGGTGATCCGGCTCACCTCCGCGAAGGTGGCGGGGTCGGCGCCCACGGCGTAAGGAGCCAGCAACCATCCCGGCATGAGGACATAGGCCGAACTGCAAACGATCATGTACATCTCAGCGATGACCAGGCCCGACTTGACCGCCCGATCGGCGAGGTCCGGCCGACGCATCCCCAGGTACCTCGCGACCAGCGTCGACACGCCGTATCCGAGGCCGATCGCGGGCAGGAAGACCATGCCATTCAGATTGAAAGCGATGGACGTGGCGGCCAGAGGTTCCACCCCGATATTCCCGATGACGAACAGGAAAAGAGTGAAAGCGAGAATTTCGAGTGAAGGCTGCAGGCCGGACGGCACGCCGAGCTTGAGCAGCCGGAAGAAAAGCGCGGGCTGAAAGCGAAAATCGAGGAAGCCATGCGCAATCCGGTCCTTGGCGCCGAGGATCAGCACAAGGTAGATCAAGGCCCCGATGGCCTGGCTCACGTTGGTGGCATAGGCCGCTCCGACCGTGCCCAGGGCCGGCGCCCCAAACTTGCCGAAGATGAGCAGCCAGTCGAGCCCGACGTTCAACAGCGTCGCCGCCATGGTCACGCCCAGAACGATCTTCGTGCGCCCTCGTCCCGCGAAGTAGGTGGAGAACGCGACCATGAGGACCACCGGGAAGGTGCCGCGGAGCAGGATCCGGGAATAGGCGATCTCGTGTTCCCTCATCGAAGGGGCGTGGCCCACGGCGTTGAAGAGGGGAGCGGCCAGGTACGAGAGAGCGAAGCCAAGGAGGCCCGCGAGGGCGGCGAAATAGGCGGCCTGATACACCACCGCCCCGATGCGATCCTCTCGTTTGGCCCCAACGTACTGAGAGACAAAAGGCGTCGCGTACTCCGCGGTGCCGTTGAACAGCCCGGTGAGCACGTAGATTGCGAAGCCGGCCGTGGTCACACCCGCCACCGCCTCCGTCGACCACCAGGTCAGAAAGATGCGATCGACGAAATGCTGCAGCGTCACCGACATCATCGAGAGAATCAAGGGCAGGCCGAGGTCTAGAACCTCTCTGCCTCCCGCCTCTCCGCGCCAAAGACCTGAAAGACGTTTCATCCGTCATGGATCTTGCCAGAAGTCGGGTTCCGGCTAGAGTTCGCCCGGGCGGGTTGCTCAACTGGAATTCCATGCGCATTCGCGAAGCCACGTCTCATCAGGACCTCGACGAGGCCTGCCTCATTCAGCGCGAGGTCTGGAATCTTGAAGACCTGGAGATCGTCGGTCGCATTCAGCTGAAAGCCGCTCAGCACGCCGGCGGTTCCGTGCTGGTCGGCGAGACCGACGACGGGACCATCGGCGGTTTCACCTACGCCCTGGCCGCCCACGTGCGGGGCGAGACGTTCTGGCACTCGGACATGCTGGCGGTGCGACCGCAGTTCCGCGGCGCCGGCCTGGGCCAGGCCCTCAAGTGGGCCCAGCGAGATCAGGCGCTTGCGCAAGGTCTCACGCGAATCACCTGGACGTTCGATCCGATGCAGGCCGGGAACGCCCATCTCAATCTCGAACTCCTCGGCGCGACCGTGCGCGAGTACCTTGCCAACTTCTATGGCTTAACCACCTCGGCTCTGCACCACGGTCTGCCCACCGACCGTCTGCTCGCCTCGTGGGCCCTGGACTCACACCGGGTGAGGGCTCTCTCTCGAGGCGAGCAGGTGCCGCCTCTCGAAGCAAGAGCGCGCATTCGAATTCCCCCCTCATGGAACGACCTCGTGCAAAGTGATCCGCAGCAAGCCCGGGCTGAGCAGCAACGGGTCGAGTCGGAGATGAGGTCGGCGTTCTCGCAGGAGCTCATCGTCGCGGGATTCGACAAGACCTCGGCCTCGTATCTTCTAACCGTGGGCGGAACCCCATAGACTCAACCTCCCAACATTCCTCAGGAGCTTTCATGCGACCCAGCCCCGCCCTTCTTTTCGCCCTCGCCCTCATGGCCACTGCTCCCGCGGGCGCCCAGTCCTCAGCACCCGCCGGTCCCCTCAAGACGGTCTGGGAGGGCAAGAAAAGCGGATGGGACCTCGTCACCCCCGAGCAGCGGACGGAGGTCTTCGCGTTCAACGACGCCTACAAGGCGTACTTGAAGGCCGCGCGCAGCGCCTACTATTCCACCAAGGAGGTGATGAAGCAGGCCAAGGCGGCGGGATTCGTGGAGTTCAACGCTTCGTCGCAAGTCCGGCCGGGCGCCCGGCTCATCATCAATGGCCGCGACCGTGCGGTGATGCTGGTGGTGGTGGGCTCCGAGCCACTGGCCTCGGGACTGAGAGTGGTGGCCACCCACCACGACTCCTCGCACCTGGACCTCAAGGCGCGCCCGATCTACGTCACCGGCGCGGTGGCCATGTTCAACACCGTCGAGTATGGCGGCATCAAGCGGTATCAGTACGCCAACGAGCCAATGGCGCTGATCGGACGAGTGGACACCACCGACGGAAAAACCATCGATGTCTCCATCGGCATGGAAGATTCCGATCCGGTCTTCGTCATCCCCGACAACGCGCCGCATTCCGATACGCCCCTTCGCAACCGCACCTACCAGAACGTGCTGGAATCGGAGGAACTCGACCCCGTGGCGGCCAGCATCCCGACCGACGGCTCTCTGATCGCGACGGTCATGAAGGAGATGACCGCGCGGTATGGCATCAAGGAAGAAGACTTCGTCTCCGGCGAATTGCATCTCGTTCCCGCACGCAGACCCGCCGATGTCGGCATCGATCGCGGCCTCACCGGCGGCTACGGTCAGGACGATCGCCTGTCGTCCTACTGCGCGGCCCGCGCCGCCCTGGACCTTGTGGGCACGCCCAAGAAGACAGCGATCTCCTACCTGACGAACCACGAGGAGGCCGGTTCCGTGAACAACACCGGCGCCAAATCGGAGTTCTTCAACAACTCCGTGGGCCGGCTTCTCTCCGCCCAGAAGGGCAAGGACTACACCGACCTCGATCTGCGTCTCGCCCTGCGAGCCTCCGAAGTCATTTCGGCCGACACCAACGATGGCGTGAACCCGCTCTTCAGCTCGACCAGTGAGGTGACCAACACCGCAAAGATGGGCTACGGCCCGGCGATCAAGCGCTATGGGCGCGGGTTCGATGGAAACTCGGAGTTCATCGCGAAGATCCGCGCCATCCTGGATCGCGCCTCCATCCCCTGGCAGACCCAGACCCCGAAACAGGGCGTGGGCGGGGGGGGAACCATCGGCCAGTTCTTCTCGGAATGGGATATGGAGGTGATCGACATGGGCGTGCCCCTCCTGTCCATGCATTCGACTTTCGAGATCTCGTCCAAGGTCGACACCTGGAACTTCTATCGCTTCATGTCGGCGTTTCTGACCACCCCCTGATAAAGCCCCTCAAAGCCGCCGTCATCCGAATCACCCGTCGTCTCACCCTGGAGAAACCCCTATGAGCGTCCTCTCTCACAATCGTCGCGACTTCTTCAAGACCTCGGGCGCCGCCGCGTTCGGCGCGACCGTGGCGGGCGCCGCCGTTTCATCGGCGACTGAGCAGTCGCGCGACGAATCTCTCCCAGCACCCATCACCGCGCTAAAGCCCATGACGTCGGACGTGACTCCGATCTCCATGGACGAGCGCAAGGCTCGTATCGCCAAGGCGCAGAAACTTCTGGCCGATACCGGGATGCAAGCCCTGGTTATGGCTTCCGGCACGTCCCTCGACTATTTCACCGGAGCGCGCTGGGGACTCTCCGAACGTTTCTTCGGGTGCGTCATCACCCGGGACGGCGACCCGGCCTGGGTGACGCCCGCTTTCGAAAAGGCGCGCGCCCTTGAACAGGTGAAGATCGGCAGGGATGTTCGCGCCTGGGAGGAACACGAATCTCCGTCGGCGCTTCTGGCCACAATCTTGAAAGACCGCGGCGTCACCACGGGAAAGATCGGTATCGAGGAGACGATGCCGTTCACTTTCGCCGACGCCATCGCGAAAGCCGCTCCGGCCACCCAGATCGTGAACGGCACTCCGGTCAGCGCGGGTTGTCGGATGATCAAGGATGCCCATGAAATATCGCTCATGCGGCGCGCCTGCGAAATCACCGTGACCGCTCACCGCGCCGTGTTCGCGTCGCTCAAGGAGGGGATGACCCAGGAACAGGTCGGCGCCCTCTCCGCCGCGGCCCACCGACGGCTCGGCATGGGCGGAGGGTCACTGGTGCTGTTCGGAAAGGACGCCGCCTTTCCCCACGGAACCACCACGCCCCAACCGCTCAAGGCCGGAGATGCCGTCCTCCTCGACGGCGGCGGAAAACTGCACGGCTACTCGAGCGACATCACCCGCACCGGGATCTTCGGAGCGAAGCCGACCGATCGCCAGCGCCTGATCTGGAACACGGTTCGCAAGGCTCAGGAAGCGGCCTTCAATATGGCCAAGCCGGGGGTCGAGTGCCAGGCCGTTGATGCCGCCGCGCGCAAGATCGTGACCGACGCCGGCTTCGGCAAGGACTACGAGATGTTCGGCCACCGGGTCGGCCATGGCATCGGCATGGACGGACATGAGTGGACGTATTTCGTGCGGGGCAACACCACCAAGCTTCAACCTGGGATGTGTTTCTCCGATGAGCCGGGAATCTATATCTACGGTGAGATCGGCATCCGGCACGAGGACGTCATCTTCATCACGGAGAGCGGCGCCGAGAACATGACGAAATGGACCGGATCGCCCGAAGATCCGGCCGTCGTCTGAGGCTTTGCGCCTCAGTGCTTGAAGTGCCGCTTGCCGGTGAAGACCATCGCGAGGCCAAACTCGTCGGCGGCCTTCACCACCTCCTCATCCTTCACCGAACCGCCGGGCTGGATGATGGCGGTGGCGCCGGTCCTGGCAATGGCGTCCACGTTGTCGCGGAAGGGAAAGAAGCCGTCCGACGCCACCACGGCACCCGCTAGCGGCCCCTGGGCTTTTTGAATGGCCAGGCTCACCGAGTCAATCCTGCTCATCTGTCCGGCTCCAATGCCGACGGTCTGATCCGCGGTGGCGAAAACGATGGCGTTCGACTTCACATGCTTCACCACATTCCAGGCGAAGCCCAAAGCGTCCCACTCCGCGGGGGTGGGTTTGCGCTTGCTCACCGGATCACAGCCGCCGCGATCGAAGCGGGCCCGATCCCACTCTTGAGCGAGGATACCGCCCATGACACGTTTCTGATCGAAACCGGTCACCCGGTGGATGGACGTCACATCCATGTCGAGGACTCGAAGATTCTTCCTGGCCCCAAGAGCCGTCTTGGCGTCCGCGCTGAAGCCAGGAGCGATGACCGCTTCGAAGAATGAGCCGGCGATCTTCGCAGCCACCGCGGCGTCGCAGCGCTCGCTCAAGGCGATGATGCCGCCGAAGGCCGAGGTCTTATCGCCGTCCCAGGCCCGCGAGAAAGCCTCTTCCAGCGAAGACCCCCGGCCAACCCCGCAAGGGTTGGTGTGTTTGATGATGGCGCAGGCCGTCCCATCGACGTCGGTGACCAGCCGCCAGGCGGCGTCGAGATCGAGGATGTTGTTGAACGAGAGTTCTTTCCCCTGCAGGACCCGGGCGGCGGCCACCGAGTACATGGTCGAGCCCATATCCGAATAAAAGGCCGCGCGCTGATGCGGGTTTTCGCCGTACCGCAGATCCTGGACCTTCTCGAAACTCTGATTGAGGCGATAGGGAAAAACGCTATCGCTTTGTTCCTTGGAGAACGACTCTTCGGACGCCTCCATCTCCGCCAGATACTGGGCGATGGCGTTTTCGTAGCGGGCGGTATGCCGAAAGGCCTTTTGGGCGAAGTAGAGCCGGGTCGCGCGGTCGAGGCCTGCGGGCTTCGCGAGTTGTTCCAGAAGCAGGCCATAATCCGCCGTGTCCACGACCACGGCCACGGCCTGGAAGTTCTTGGCCGCCGCCCTCAGCATCGACGGGCCGCCGATGTCGATGTTCTCCAGAGCTTCATCGAAAGAGGCCCCCTTGGAGACCTTGTCTTCGAAGGGATAGAGATTCACCACGACCACGTCGATCGGGGTGATCGATGCGCTGGCGAGATCGGCCAGATGCTCGTCGGTGCGTTTGGCCAGGATCCCTCCGAACACCGTCGGATGCAGGGTCTTCACACGCCCGGCAAGGATTTCTGGAAATCCGGTGACCTCCGAGACGGCCCGGACGGGAACCCCGGCCTCGGTGAGGGCCGCCGCGGTCCCGCCGGTGGAGAGGATCTCGAACCCGAGCGCGGTCAGGCCGCGGCCGAGTTCGACCACTCCTTCTTTGCGGTACACGGAGATAAGAGCGCGTTTCGCTTGGGTCATGGGATCAATTTTCCTCGCTCAACTCTAAGGGCCGCGGGTTGATCGTCTGGGGCGCCTTCTGTCTCGTCATGTCGCCACCCGCGCTACGCCAGATGGCGATCCACACCGCGGCCACCACGCTGACGGACCGAGAATATGCGGTGGAGGCCACCGCGAACACCGGACTTCTAAAATCGATCTCCCCATAACGGAGTACGCGACCGCCTTCGTGTCCCTCCTGTCGAAGGAGCGCGGCCTGGGCCGACGTCTTCGCGACCACCGAGGCGAGGAACCCGGGAACCGCGTCGAGCCTCATGCGCAGCGAAGCCGGTTCCACAACCACCAGGGGAATCTTGCCCCGATTCGCGGCCACGAACAGGTAGAACTCCTGCCGGATCGCTCTCGCTTTCGCATCGGCGCCCAGCCCGGACCCAATGCCGGGATCGGGCAGGTCGACGGCCAGCCGGTAGGCGGCGCCCAGTGCGATCACCGCGCTTCTGAAATCTGGTCCCTGGAGGGCGCGTGCTCTCTCGCTCAGCTCCTGGCCGATGGCCACCTTGGTCGGTTCAGCGAGCCGCCCCTGGGCAAGGTCCTGATAGATCAGGGAAAGCGCGGGCATCGTGGACGTCCGGGCGTCCGAGAAGATTTCCTTCTCGTTGTGAAGAAACGCCTCGGCCAGCGACCGCGGCAGGAGCCTCATGGCATCCCGAGCGATGCGCTCTGACATCTCGCCCGGCCAAGCTTCGGCCCGTGGAGGGCCGGCCCACAGAACGGCAAAGGCCATGACTACGAAACGGGGTCGGATCAAGCGGTCAGTCGATCCGCACCGGCTTCGCCTTGAGCGCCACTTTTCCGTCCTGCATGGCGATCCGGAAATCAACCGCCACCGCATCCTTCTCCTCGAGAAGACGGGCTCGCTGCTGGGCGATGAGGTTCCGGAAAGACTCGAACTTCACCTCCGATTCGCCCACCGAGGCGCGCGCGGCCCTGAACTGCTTGTAGAGATCCTTGACCCCCTGATCGTCTTCGCGCAGAGTGCTGAGGCGGACCTCGGATCGCCCCGATCCCGGAGCCGATCGAGGAGCCGGAGCCGCCACCGGTTCCACCGTGGCCTCCCGGACCAGCTTCAACTGTGAGGACGACAGGGGCCGACCCTCCTCGATCGCGCGAAGCTTCCTGTTCCACAGGTCGGAGAGTGTGTTGTACTTCGCGGTCAGCGACTGATAGCGGAAGCGCTCGATGTTGTTCCGGATCTCGACCCCCACGTATCTACGCACCAGGCGGTCCAGCCGTTGTTTGGCCTCGAACGGCGCCTTGCGCTCCTGTCCTGAAAAGAACCGCTCCCAGTCCTTCTGCAGCCTGAAGATTCCCTCATCAATTTTGGCGAGATCATCCTCGATCCCGCTCATGAGCGCGCGCTCCGTCGGGGTCGAAGTCTCGTGGTCATGGCGCGGTCACAAAGAAGAACATGAGCGGCAGCCACAGCTCATGGCCGTAAGGGGCCTTCCGGCCCGCGACCAGGATCTCGCTGCCCGGGCGGGCCCCGACCAGGGAGGCGACGTCACGCAGCAGGGACGCCTGTTCTGTCTCGAAGTCGGCCCGGTGCCTGGTGATCGAGCCCTCCTGGAAGGTGGTGAAAGACGCGGCCCGGGCGGATAGCCGCTTCGCCTCCATGACCGCGTCGTCCTCGGAGTCGTCGAAAACCACCGACAGCGAGAAGGGCTTCTGCCGCCGGCCCGGATAGAGGATCTCCACCAGCTCGTCGGAGAGCCCTTCAATGTCCTCCTCGACTTTCGGCACCACCGGGGGCAAGCGGTCAGCGAAGGTCTCAACGCGGTCCCTGGTCATATTGATTGACGAAGCTTAGTGTTTCGGAGAAGTTCCTGGAGAGCCCCAAGCCGGGCGCCTACTTTCCCCCTCCATCCAGGGCCTCAATGGTGGCGAGGGAAGGAGGGCGCTCGCTCTTGAGACGCGCCGCGACCTGTTCGTTGCTCGCCCAGACCCGGAGGATGTTTTCACCCGCGAGCTTCTTGACGTCCGCATCGGTCCAGCCCCGGCGGAGGAGTTCCGCGATCAGCGCCGGATATTTCGAGACATCCTCCAGGCCATCGGGTAGTTGGTCGGTGCCGTCGTAGTCTCCGCCCAGGCCGACGTGGTCGATGCCCGCAATCCTGCGGATGTGCTCGATGTGATCGGCAACTTGCGACAGGGTTGCGTTTTTGGTCTTGAACTGAGCGGTAACCGCGTCAGTGATCCGCGTCTTCTCCGCTTCATCGCTCACGCCTTCGAGCCCCGCCTTCAGAGCTTCGCGGCGGAGGCGGCCGTTCGTGGCCACGTCCTCCGCTATGAAGCCCGGAACGAATGTGACCATAACCACGCCTCCGTTGGAGCCGAGCTTGCGCAGGATGGTGTCCGGCACGTTCCTCGGAACATCGCAAAGCGCACGCGCGGAACTGTGAGAGAAGATGACCGGCGAGGCGCTGACGCGAAGGGCGTCGTCCATGGTGTCGGGGGAGGTGTGAGACAGATCGACCATCATGCCGAGACGGTTCATCTCGCGAACGACCTCCTCGCCAAACCTGGTAAGCCCGCCATGGGTCGGCGCCTCGGCCGCCGAGTCCGCCCAATCAAGAGTGACATTGTGAGTGAGGGTCATGTACCTGACCCCCAGCGCATAGAAGGCACGCAGGGCGCCCAGCGAATTTTCGAGGGCATGACCGCCCTCCATTCCCAACATCGAGGCCACCTTGCCCCGGCGGAAGATCGGCATCACCTGCGAGGCGTTCACCGCAAGTTCCAGGCGGTCCGGATACTTCTGGATCACCCGCCGGGCAATCTCAATCTGTTCCAGTTGCACCTTCGCGTATCCAAGCTTTTTCGTCTCTCCCTCGCCCGGAATGTACACGGACCAGAACTGTCCGCCCAGCATGCCCTGAGCCATCCGTGGAAGATCCGTCTGGCCCGGGGAAGGCGCCTGCGTCCTGAGGTCGTGGCTCTCGACGTCGAATGGTTTTTCTTTGGAGATCCGGATCGCCCAGGGGACGTCGTTGTGCCCGTCAATGAGCGGGGACACCTTGAGGATGGCGCGCGCCCGCACCAGGAAAGGGTCGGTGGCCGGACGAGGCGTCTGCTGGGTCACGACGGGAGAGGCCCCCTGAAGAAGTGTGAGGACGGCGAGTGTGGTGGTGATCATGAATCCTCGGAATCGACGATGCCGGAGCGATGCGCCTCGGCCCGCGACAAGCTTAGAGCTTGAAGTCGATCTGAATGGCAACCCAGGCACGACCCGGCTGGCCATGAATCCGGGAACGAGAAAGCCGTGAATCATCTTTTTCGTCTGAGCGGCCTCGATGGTCGCCGCGGCCTTGCTCGCGGAAGCCCGAGGAACCCAAGCCGAGGACGAAAGGGACGAGCGAGGCTTTAACGGCCCGCCTTCAGTACGAACTGCTCAAGCGAACCCGACTTGAAGACAGCCCCTAGATCTCGGTCAATCGATACGCAGGTCCAGCCCTCCACCTGGTCCCCCACAGAAACCACCCGGACCTCGCCCCCGGCGGCCACGGAAACACGGTTCCTCCCGTCCGCGGTCAGAAATGCAATCAGGGTAAAAGGCGGCGCCTTGTCGGGTGCAAACTCCGGGGCCGAGGGCACGAACGGCGCGCCCGTAGCCGGGAGTCTGCGAGCCTGAGCCGGCCTCGGGCCCGACGGGCGGTCCGCGGCCCTGGGGACCGTCTCAGGGGGACCAGGGTCGGGCGGAGCGGGACAAGGCGCAGGAGTGGCCATGAGAGAGGGGGGCAACGTATCCAGAGCGCCCGCACTGGCCGAAACAATCCATCTCCCCCGGTTGTTGCGCAGAAAGGCGGAGCGGAGAAACCCGCCGCGCCCCGGTTCACCCAGCCTGCGGAGGAGTTCCGCCACCACCCCCTTCGTCCCTTCGGCCTCGACCAGCGCCCCTCCCGCCGGGCCGCCGGTTACCGAAAGGCTGAAGGGAGACAGGGCCAATCCGGCGGTTGAAGCCACGGTTCTCTGTCGAAGAGCGGCCGGATCGGAGGACGCGCGGCAGGCGGAGACGAGGGCCTCTCCGACCCGCGCTCGCAGCTTCTGAATTTCCCCCGCCGCGCTCTCCGAGTTCAGACGATCGCGACGCACTCGCCCTTGTCGGGCGAGACGATTCTCCTGTTCGACTCGCGTCGGCGTGATCAAGCTGAACCATAAGAGCGCCACGCCAAGCCACGGAAGCACGGAAGCCCAGACGCGAACGCCCTGACGTCCCGTCACCGAACACCCCCACGAGGACGATGGATCGCGTTCACGGTAGCCTTGACCAGACCGGGGCGGCTCTCGGAGCCGGGCTTGATGTCCGAAAAAGCGGGTGACTTGGACAAGGCGCTCAGAAACCGGTCGTAGGCGTGCGGGGTGGCGGCCACCACGCTCAAATCAACTCGGGTCGTCGCATCGGGCAGATACTCGAGCTTGAGGCTGGTCAGGGAGACGCCATCGGGCAGAAGCGCATCGAGGTCGGAGAGAACGTGGTCAGGCGAGGACTCGACGCTCGCCACCGCGACCAGAAGATCGCCGTTCGTTTGCAGGCTTCGCCGAGTCTCTTCGACGGACCTTGTGGCCTCGGTGACGGCCGCCCTCGCCCGCTCCAGAGCGAGCTCCGCGGAACGGGCCGACCACCACTCGGTCCCCGCCAGGCCCAGCGCGTAGGACAGAGCCACGTATCCGGAAACCTGGACGACTCTCCAGAACGCGGCGGTCGGGTCGGCACTCCCGCGCGAGCCGAACTCCGGAAGTCCGAGACTCACCGGCTCGTCCTTGCGTGGAAAACGGCCAGGAAGGGAAACTGTTGAGGATCAGCGCCCTCCAGAGTCGAACCCTCGAATGCCGGATGAACCTCGGCGTCTTGGACCCGACTCCGCAGACTCTCGATATCTTGGCCGAGAGCGCGAATCTCCCTCAGGCCCGGTGTCGCTCGCCGGGCCTCGTCGAGCGACCGCTGCGCCCGATCCTCGCCCTCCAGAAGGAGACGAAGGTGAATGGCGTCCACCACGCCGCTCTGGTTACGAACCGCGATGGCGCAGGCCGAGTCTCCGAAAATCAGATCAACCAGAAGGGGGCGGGGGGGCAGACCGCGAAGGGCGGCGGACAAAGCCGAGGTGATGTGAGGTCTCTTGAAACCCAGGGTAGCCATCACGGCTTCAGTTTCCAGGACCACGGTCTTGAGAATGGCCTGAGCCAGCACGACGCCCGCCCCGATTGAGGGGGAGGCCTCCGTTCGAACCTCGGCCTGCGCAACCGGAAAAGGGAGCAGCGCCGCCACTCGGAAACGCACCGCGTCGGCCTCGTCCACATCCGCATCCCGAGCCTTCAAAAGGCCGGCGAGGTCCACGATCGACGGGAACGCGGCGCCGAGCGGCAGGAGAATCGTCGCATCTGTGGTGGGCGCACGCAAGGCGCGGACGAGGCGTGAGACGGCGGCGGCCGAGTCGGCAAGCACGTCTTTGAAGAGGGCGGCCTGGGTCGCCTGGGAGCCAAACCGCTCGAAGGCGAAACGCAGAAGGCGTGGGCCGCCAAAGGTCTCGTGGAACACCGCCACGGCGGCGCTGCGCGTATCCACAAAAACAAGCGCCCTCTCGGAGAACCACATGAAGTCCTAATCTTAGTGCCCCGATCGCCGCTTGCGATGCGGCCCGAAGCGATGGGACACCCCAAAGGGCGGCCCCTGGCCGAGTACCTGCGCGGAATTGCGCACCGGGCGCGCAAGGCGCGGTTTGCATCAGCGAACCCCTTGACCCCTTCGCTAAGATGTCATGAGTTACCGAGGTTGCATCGCTTCAAATTCTCTGGCTTCTGCCGAGGCCGGGCCCAGATGGAGGTCGTATGAAGGCTTTCGAGAGCGCTCAGATCCGGAACGTGGCCTTCGTGGGCCACGGGGGATGCGGGAAGACATCGCTGGTTGCGACCGCCCTCCACGCCATGGGAGTGACGCCGAGGTTGGGGCGCGTGACCGACGGAACCGCGGCCACCGACTTCGACGCAGAGGAAATTGAGCGCAAGATCTCGATTCAGACCTCGGTGGCGAGCGGAGACTGGTCCAGCACTCGGATCAATCTCATCGACACCCCCGGTTATGCCAACTTTGTGGGGGAGGCGCTCTCCGCCTTGCGGGCCGCCGACGCCGCCATCGAAGTGGTGGACGCGGTCGCGGGGCCGGAGGTGCAGACCCATCGGCTCTTTCACGCCGCCGAGGACGCGGACCTTCCCCGACTATTCGTGGTCAATCGGATGGATCGGGAAAATGCCTCCTATGGGCACACCATCGACGCCTTGCGAAAGGCCTTTGGAAGAGCGGTGATGCCGATCGCCTTCCCCCTCGGCGAGGCCAGCGGGTTTGCCGGCGTGGTCGACCTGATCACATCCATGGCCTTCGAGTTCGAAGCCGACGAGAGCGGAAACTTCAAAGAGCACAAGATGCCAAAGGACCTGGCGGAGGCGACCGCACGCTTCCGTCAGGAACTGGTCGAGCAGGTGGCGGAAACAGATGAGGCGCTCATGGCGGAGTTCTTCGACCAGGGGACGCTCACCCCCGAATCCCTGGCCAGAGGCCTCAAGAAGGCTTGCCATCTGGGCCAGATCTTTCCCGTCGTCCCTTGCTCTTCGCTCAAGAACATCGGAGCGGCCCAGCTTCTGAATAACATCGTAGCCTATCTCCCGAGCCCCTCCGAACGGCCCGACGTCAAGGGTCACGGCCTCGCCGGTGACGAGAGTCGGCCGTGCTCGGTCGACGCCCCCGCGTCGGCCATCGTCTTCAAGACCATTTCTGATCCTCACGCGGGCCGGCTGTCTTTCGTGCGCGTGGTTTCCGGCCGCTTCAACCACGACCTCACCATCACGATCTCCAGCCGTGATGTCCAGGAACGGGTGGGGGCTCTTTCTCACGTTGTCGGAAAGGCGCTCGAGACCGCCACCGAGCTCATCGCCGGAGACATCGGCGTGATCGCCAAACTCAAAGAGGCTCACACCGGAGACACCCTGTCCGATAAGGCGCATCCCATCACCTTCCCGGCCTTCGAATGGCCCGAAACCCTCACCACCTTCGCCATCGAGCCCAAGTCGCGAGGCGACGACGACAAAATCGGCGTGGCCATGCATCGGCTGATGGAGGAAGACCCGGTCTTGAAGCTCGAACACGCGACCGAAACCCACGAGTTGCTGCTACGCGGCCTGGGGCAACTCCACATCGAAACCGTGGTCTCCAAGCTGGCCAAACGCTACAAGGTCGAGGTCAGCCTGCGGCGGCCCACCATCCCCTACCGCGAAACCATCAAGGGTTCCGCCGATGGCCACGGCCGGCACAAGAAGCAAACCGGCGGTCACGGGCAATTTGGCGACTGCAAGATCACCATGCGGCCCCTCGCGCGCGGCGAGGACTTCCGGTTTGTGAACGGCACCTTCGGGGGGTCCATTCCGAGAAACTTTCTGCCCGCCATCGAGAAGGGTATCCAAGAGAGCCGGAAGCGCGGCGTCATCGCCGGGTGCCCCATGGTCGATTTCGAGGTCGAGGTCACCGACGGCCAGTATCACGATGTGGACTCCTCCGAAATGGCGTTCAAGATCGCGGGTTCTCTCGCCTTCAAGGACGCGGTGGCGAAGTGCCGCCCGACGCTTCTCGAACCGATGATGTCGGTGGAGGTGGTCATGCCCGAGGAGTTCGCGGGCGCCGTCATGGGCGATCTGTCGAGCCGGCGAGGCCGGCCTCAGGGGATGGAGCCGTTTCGGGACGCTCAGAAGATCCGGGCCGAGGTGCCCCTCGCCGAACTGGGAACGTTCGATCAGGACCTCACATCGCTTACCGGAGGACGCGGTTCCTTTCATATGGAGCTGATCCGCTACGATGAGGTGCCGGGACACCTTCTGGAGAGGGTGGCGGCCGAGATCCGGGCGCATCGGCCCGGAGACCATCACAAGGAAGAGGAGTCGTAAATGAAGTTGAGACCGTCGCCAAAAACCGTCGCGACGCTGCGGGTGATCGCGTCGGGAGTTCTTCTCTCCTCGCTGACTCCTTGGGCCATGGCCCAGGATCCGCCGCCTGCGGTCACCGCCCCCGTGGTGAGAGACGCCAAGGTGGCCGGCCAGGATGTGCCGGTGCCCACGAGGAAGAAGTACGTCGCTCCTCAGTATCCAGCGGCGGCCGCGGCGGAGGGCATTCGCGGGATCGTGATACTCGAAATCACCATCGGAGAAGACGGCCGTGTGCAGGACGCCCGCGTAACCCGCTCCATCCCTGGCCTGGATGAGGCTGCGTTGAACGCCATCAGGCTGTGGGAGTACGAAGTCACCAAGGTGGCCGGGAAGCCCGTCAAAGTGCTGCTGTCTCAGTCGATCACCTTCGCGATGAGGCTCCCAGATCTTCAACGGGAGATGGGCGTACCCGAGCTCAAGAGCGGAGGCGCGCCGCCCGTCCCTGCTAGTCTCGCCACTCCGGCAAACGCGTCGGTCGCGGTCACGCTTGGTTCCCAGGGCGAGGTCCAAGAAGCCGCCGTCCTGGACGGCGACTCCGTGGTCAGCGAGGCCTTGCTGCGAGCGGTGAAGTCCTGGCGGTTCCTGGTGACCCAAGGAGCCCCGCCCGCCTCCTTCACCATCCGCGCCGATTGGGCTCCCGGACCGCCACCCTCCCTGGTCCTAAAGGCCTTCGACTTTAGATCTGGCGCGGCTTCCGCGACCTCCGCACCACTTGTTCGCGCGGACGGCGCTCCCACCCGGGCCACCGGAGCCACCGCCCCTCCGCCCGCGACCGCCGCCACGGCTCCTCCTCAGGCTCCGGCCGGCGCTCCGGTTGCTTCTCCGACTTCTGCGTTGGAGACTCAGAAGCCGGCTGCGCCCCCGACCGCCCCGGAGGGCCCACAGGCCCCATCACCGGCGGTGGAGACGGAGGTGCTCCCCGCTCGGGTCGCACCGCCAGCCAAGGAAGAAGGTGTGTCCAACGTAGCCGACGTGACGATCGGTGACAACATTCCGGACCTGGTCAAGGGCCGCCATCCCACCTGGCCCCCGTTGGCGCGACTCGGCAACATCACCGGCGAGGTGGTCGTCCGCTTCTCGGTGGATCTGGCCGGAAAAGTCACCACCCACTCGACTGAGGGCCCAGAGATGTTGAAGGAGGCCGCGGAGCAGGCGGTGGGCACGTGGCTCTTCCGCCGGACCGCCATTGACCGGCTGCATCTCATCGCGACCTTCAAGTTCGGCGCCGACCGATCCATGGCGCGGGTCGAACGCGCGCCGTAGTATCAGGACCCCGGGAGCAAGAAAAAACGGGCAGCCCCTAGCCCGGACTATTCATGAGGAAATCTGCTACGACGTCCGATACCGCGCCACTGGCGGGCGTGCTCGCTCCTCGTCTTCTCACAGTATGTTCAATACTGTTGCGTCGCTCGTCACTGCGCTTGCCCGCCATTGACACG
>JAENWE010000045.1 GCA_016650185.1 Vicinamibacteria bacterium
CGTGTCAATGGCGGGCAAGCGCAGTGACGAGCGACGCAACAGTATTGAACATACTGTGAGAAGACAAGGAGCGAGCACGCCCGCCAGTGGCGCGGTATCGGACGTCGCAGCAGATTTCCTCATGAATAGTCCGGGCTAGCGCCGCCTTCGCGCCGATTCCTCCTCGAAGTACTTCCGGTAGAGAATGTCCCACTCCTCGGACCCTTCGGGGATGTTGCGCTTCTGGGTCTCGATCTTCTGGCGCACGGCAAGGTCGATGGCTTCATCGACCTTGCCTTCGCTCTCTATGAACTTGAAGATCTCCGCGCGGATGTCCTTGGGATCGATGAAGAACTCGACCAGGGGCTCGTCCTTCAAGTAGCCGATGGCCACGTGGGAAAGCTGCATCATCTTCTCTCTGGAGAGCCTCACAGGATGACCCCCTTCTTCTTGGCCAGTTCGCGCTTGACCTTGCGGAACATATCGAGACCGGTGATGTTGTCGCGAGCCATGGTGGACGAATGCGACATCAGGATCGCCCGAGCCTCTTCGTTCAGGGCATCCTCCTGCCGGATCTCCTTCAGGAGCGCCCCGGTGAGGCCCATCACCACCGACTCTTCGTTGTCACAATCGATCCGTCCGGCGGTGGTCAGGGTTCTTATGATTTTTCGGGCGAGGTATTGGACATCCTGGTCGGTGGCGCGCATAGATTCGTTGACGAAGTATCGCACGGCGGGCCGGACCGGATCGCCTGCGGCCTCCTTGGCTCCATCAAAACTTGGGAAGCGATCGAATAATCTCGGGTCATGCGATCTGTGGTGCAAAGGGTCTCGTCCGCCAGCGTCCACGTGGAAGGGTCACGGGCGGCCGGCATCGGGCCAGGGCTTCTGGTTCTCCTGGGGGTCAGGCGAGGCGACACCCAGAAAGATCTCGAGTGGATGGCTCAAAAAGTCCTCAACCTTAGGATCTTTGATGATGCTCAAGGAGCCATGAATCTCTCCGTTCTCGATATCCAGGGCGAGCTTCTGGTGGTGTCTCAATTCACGTTGCTGGCCGACTCCCGCAAGGGTCGCCGCCCGAGCTACATTGACGCAGCCGCCCCGCAGGAGGCGAGGGTCCTCTATGAGTCGTTCTGCGACCGTCTGGCGTTGGCCGGACGACCCGTCCGCCAAGGCGTCTTTCAGGCCATGATGCAGGTCGCTCTCGTAAACGACGGACCCGTGACCATTCTTCTCGATTCCGAGAGGACATTCTAGCCGGGCGACGCCAGGTTTCTACTTCCCGGTCACCCGGACCAGTTCGGCGACCGTGGTGCGGCCCCGCACGACCTTTTCGAACGCTGATTCACGAAGGCTGCGCAGTCCTTCCTCTCGGGCGGTCTTTCGAATGTCGACCGATGAGGACCCCTGCGCCACCAAGAGCCGGATCTTGTCGGACATGGCCATGATTTCGTAGATGCCGTCCCGTCCCGAATAGCCGGTTTGACGACACTGAAGACAACCGGCGCCCGTTTTGAACAGCGTGTTTCCAAGTTTCTCCCGGGGAACGCGGAGGGCGGCGATCTCCTCGTCGGTCGGAAGATGCTCGATGAGACAGGAAGGGCAATTGGTCCGCACCAGGCGCTGCGCGATCACCCCCACCAAGGTGGAGGTCACCAGAAACTGGGGCACGTCCAGATCCAGCAACCTGGTGATCGAAGACGGCGCGTCGTTCGTGTGGAGAGTGGAGAGAACCAGGTGGCCGGTGAGGGCGGCTTGAACCGCGTGATCCGCGGTCTCCGAATCGCGAATCTCGCCCACCATAACGATGTCCGGATCCTGCCGCAGCACCGTGCGAAGCGCGGTCGCGAAGGTCACATCGATTTGCGGTCGCACCGAGACCTGGTTGAAGTCCTCGATCACCATCTCAACCGGATCCTCGATGGTGACGATGTTGACCTCGGGTTTGGAAAGGTGCCGGAGCAGCGAATAGAGGGTGGTGGTCTTGCCGCTCCCGGTTGGCCCCGTCACCAGTACGATGCCGTTCGGCCGCTCGATGAACGAGAGAACCTTCTGGAACTCGGTGCCGGCGAAGCCCAGTTCTTCAATGCCCTTCATCAGGATGTCGGGATCGAAAATCCGGAGCACCGCTTTCTCCCCAAACGCGGTGGGCATGGTGGAGACGCGCAGTTCGACTTCACGCCCTTTCTCTTCGCGCTTGATGCGACCGTCCTGGGGGCGGCGTTTCTCGGCCAGGTTCATACCGGAGAGCAGCTTCACCCGCGAGACCACGGCCTGATAGACGATCTTGGGAATCACGTGAACGTCATGGAGGATTCCGTCGATGCGCAGGCGCACGAGGGTGAGCTCCCGCTTCGGTTCAAAGTGGATATCGGAAGCTCTTTGTTCAAAGGCGTAGGAAAGGATGTGGTCAAGCGCCTTGACCACGGGCGCGGCCGCCGGATCCAGATCTTCCTGGCTGGAGGAGAGGAATTCCTGATTCGAAATATCCACGGACTGAATCCGGCCCTGCCGAAGCTGGGCTTCCGCGGTTTTGAGCGAGGTCTTGAGATCGTAGAAAGACCTTGAAATGGCCTCGATGTCACTCTTGGGCGCCACCACCTTCTCGACGCCCAAACCGGTGACCCGACGGATGTCTTCTTCCGGAAACGGAGCAAATGGATCGTGGACGGCAATGACAATGTTTCCGGCGTTCTGACCGATCGCGACCAGGCCGTTTTTCCGAGCGAAGCCCGCGGGCAGAGCGCTGGTCACGACCTCCAGATCGAGGTCAAGAGGGTTGATCCGCTGAAAGCGGAGGCCCGCCGCCTCGGCCAAAGCCTGAGTCAGTTGAGCCTCACTCATCAGACCGAGTCTCACGATGGCATCGTCCGAAGAAAGCCTCTCGAGCTTCGCCAGCTGGTCGACCTTCTCCGCTTGCTCGGCGGTGAGCCTCTTTCGCGCCACCAGCAAAGGGAGGATGTCGCGCACGGCGGCGGTCTGCGTCGTCGCTTGGGGGGCGTGCCGGCGGGTGGGCGTCTGGGGAGGGGTCACTCGGCCTTGATTATCCGCCATCAAAGCGGGTGGAACACTTGGATCACCTCGGTCTGGAGGCAAAGACTCGATAGTCCATGGCCGGAAAGATCGGCCACTCCGCCTCAGCGCTTGCGACCCTCTCTTCGTCCAGCGTCCCTTCCTCGATACCCGAGGCGAGATCGGCGAAGCACTGGAGATGGCCGATGAGCCTCTCCGTCGCGTACTGGACCATGGTGCCGCTCCTCATGATGAAGGCCCAGTCAGAGGACTGGGCCAGCATCAGCTCCCGGGCCGCCTGATTGAGAGCGCGGGTCAGAAGCCCGCCCGCTTCGGGGAAGCGATTGGCGAGTCGGATCATGCGCCGGGCCGCAGCATCGTAGTGCGGATAGATCCAGTCATTGGCTTCATTGAGCCAGACCGATGCATAACCCTCCTCGCCCCAGGTCGACAGGTGCGGCGTCGTGAGCTCGCACTCGTCGAATCGCCCCAGGTATTCGGGAGGCGTGGCGGCCACCACATCTCCCCGATCGGCAAGATTTCGGAAGACCTGCTCCAAAAACTGCGGACCTTCGTACCACCAGTGACCGAAGAGTTCGGCATCATACGGACTCACGATGAAGGGAGGATGAGGCATCACCGAACGCGCGCGTTCCGTCTGCTGGGCCCGCTCGTTCGCGAAATGGGCGGCGTGGGCGGCCACGCGGCCGAGGGCCCAATCGCGCACGTAGGGCTGTTTGTGATGGAGCGCCACCTTGCCGCTGACCCGGTGTCTTTTCAATCCGACCGGGCGTCTCGGTTCGTCCGGGTTCATGAACTCCAGAAGATCCTCGATCGGGAGTTCGTAGCCCGCATCCTTGTAGAACTCGCGGTAATCGGGGTCGCCGGGATAGCCCGCCTCGGAACTCCAGACCTGCCGTGAAGATTCCAGGTCGCGCCCGAAAAATGCGATGCCGCCGGTGGACAGGATCGGCGCCATGACGCCGAACGACGGAGAAGGCGACGCGTCGGTGACTCCATGCGCTTCAAGGAAGGAATAGCGCAGTCCCGCTTCGACCAGGAGCGTCTCGATCCCCTCGAAATAGCCACATTCCGGCAGCCAGATTCCTTCGGCGTGGTAGCCAAAGATCCGTTCGAAGTCGGCCACGGCCACCTGAATCTGCGCGCGCACCGCTTCCTCGGTGTGGCTCATCAGAGGGAGGAAGGCGTGGGTGGCCGCACACGTGAGAATCTCGATCGATCCGGTGGCCCGATGCCGCGAGAATGCGCCCACGAGATCCCGGCGGTGGGTGGCGACGAAAAGCTCCTTCAAGGCCGAGAGATCGCGCTCGGCGGCAAGGGTCGCTTCATGGAAGGCGCCGTCCTCAGAAGACGTGCGACGGGCCTCTTTGGACGCGAGCCTCAACAAACCGTCCAACCGCCGTTGGCAGCGAGTCAGAAGCAGCGAATCCTGCATCATGGCCAGAAGGGGCGGAGACAGAGTCAAGGTGAGGCGAAACCGGACCCGATCGCGGTCCAGGTTGTCCATCATCCGGAGGAGTGGAAGGTAGGTTTCGATTACCGCCTCGTAGAACCAGTCCTCCTCGAGAAAGTGCTCGTGCTGGGGGTGTCTGACGAAGGGAAGATGGGCGTGAAGAACCAGACCCCAGAAGCCTCGAGGATCCGGCAGCGCAGCGCTCTCACCGCCGGTAGAGATCGCTGGCTCCGCCAAGGACTCGAGCCGTCGATGGACGGGAGACGGATGAATTCCTGGAGATCTCGGGAGGGGTGAGTCCGTCGCGTTTCGATCGGACCGTGCCTGGGGCCGCGACCTGGCTGCGGGTCGAGAGTGCTATTCCTTGCCGGGTCAGGCCGAGCGCATCTCGGTATCTGAGCAGCAACCGACCCGTCGTTCCGCCCATCCCGGCGGGGGCGTTCCCGCTCATCGACACCAAGCAAGGCGCGCTGCGGGCGACGAACTCGAAACGGCCCTCAGGCGTGGTGAAGCCTATTTCGGCCACGAAGGAAGAACCCCCGGCGATCCTGAGGTACCGGGATCGGGTCCGCTTTCCCACATGGAACACGCTGGGCCGGCCGCCCGCGGGAGTCAGGCGCAGAGTCAACGTGGAAACCGCGAAACCTCGCTGGCCGATCCGCGCCTTCAGCGTCTCCGTAACCGAGGGTGACATGTCCCAGGCCGCGAACAGAGTCTTGGGATCGCGGGCCAGAAGGAGCATGTGGCTCTCTCCATAGGTCGAAGGAAGGGAGCGCTGCCGCCTTGCCGGCGGAGTCTGCGACCCCACGAACTTGGCGGCTTCCACCTGGGTCTGCGCTTCAGACAGAAACGCCTCCACCTGACCCTTCGCTTTCGGAGGCGGGGGCTTCTCGATCGTCCTTGCCACACGCACGCGCGGCTTGAGGGGCGCGGCCTTTTTGCTCGGGGTTTTCGCGGCAGTTCTCTTCGCCGCGACTTTCTTGCGGACTACGGCAACGCCAGTCGGCTTTCGCATAGACGGAGTATCACAAGGTCGCCGCCGAGACGCAAAGGCGGTGAGCATTTTGGGGAGCGACCCCTTGGGCCGGAGGCTTATACTGCGCCTCTCCCGAACCGATGCCGAACTCCAGTATTGACTTTCTGACCAAGAGCGATCTGTTCGCCAATCAGGACCGGCTGGTTCTCGATGCGGTGCTGTCGCAAGGCAGTTTCGAGACCTTTGGCCCGGGCGCGATCGTATTCAAACAAGGAGATGCCGGGGATCGGCTTTACGTCATCAAGTCGGGCGTCCTGGAAGTCATCACCCAGCCGGCCGACAGCACGCCCTCGGTCACGGTGGCGTTTCTCGGCGTCGGCGAGGTCGTGGGCGAACTGGCGTTGCTGACCGGATCGCCGCGGAGTGCGACCATAAAGTGCCCGGAAAACGCGGAGCTTTTCCGACTGGACAAGGCCGTCTTCGACGATCTCATGGCGTCGCTGCCGGGCATGGCCCGGTCCATGTGTGAGGTGATTGCCCGACGGCTGGAGGCTACGACCCTCAAGTCCCGAAGAGCGGAGAGCAAGCAGCTGTCCGGAAATCTCCAGTTCTTCGATCTGGCCACGGTGATTCAGACCCTGATCGGATCTCATCAAACCGGATCGCTTGTTGTCAGCTCACCGACGCACGAGAGGGTTTCCGAGATCGTGTTCTTCAAGGGGAACGTCGTCCGCGCCGTCTTCCAGCATCTAAAGGGCGATGACGCGGTGTTTCAGCTTTTCCAGTCGGAGCCCGAGGGCGACTTCGCGTTCACCAGCCGCGAGGTCGAGGAACAGCAACGACCCGATATCACCTTGCCCGGCATCTCGCTTCTGATGGAGTCGGTCCGCATGTCCGACGAATTGCCGATGCTGCGGGAGCGTCTGTCCGACCGGAAAAGGGTCTACAAGCCAAAGGTCACCCACCTCGCGTGGACCGATGGTGAGAGCCTGGCGGCCGCGCAGGATGTCTTCGCCTGCCTCGAGAAGGGCGCCTCCATCGAAGCTCTCGAGAAGAAATCGGGCCGATGTTCCTACTCCGTCTACAAGGTGATTCTGACCCTTCAGGCCGCCGGCCAGTTGGAATAGGACCAGGATTCGGGCAGCGGACCAGTTTCTCCAAAGGTCCTTCCCGTATCCTGACGTTTGGGCCCACCGATAGACTGTCCGAACCATGGCCCAGAAGACCTACGACGTCATCGTGGCCGGCGCGGGAATCGTGGGCCTGTCGGCGGCCTGTGAGCTGGCGCAACAGGGGGCCCGATGCGTCGTCTTCGACCGGGGTCCCGCCGGTCGTGAAGCGAGCTTCGCAGCCGGCGGCATCCTCTCGCCTCAAGCCGAGACCCCTCCCGATTCTCCTCTGCTCCCCCTCGCTCTCAGAGGACGGGATCGTCATGTCAACCTGGCCGAGGAACTGTTCAGCCTTACCGGGATTGCGGTCGAGCACCGACAGCTTGGAGTGCTCTCGCTCGCTTTCTCGGCGACA
>JAENWE010000046.1 GCA_016650185.1 Vicinamibacteria bacterium
CGCACTACCAGGACATCCAGGCGATTTCCGGCGGCGCCGCGCGTGAGGATCTGGTGCGCCTCGCCTTGCAGCATTCCGCGTGGCTTATCGACTGGCTCCAGGCCGAAGGCTTTGAATTTGCTCCGGACACTCCCCGTCTCGTGTACGACCACGCGCCCTATTCGGTTCCCCGCACGTACTACGGCCTCGATGAAGGCCGCTCCGTGTTGAAGGTCTTTTCGCGGTTGCTCCAGCCCTTCCTCGACTCAGGGGCGATTACCCTGGCTCTGAACGCGCGCGTGAAGGGTCTGCTGACCGACAAGGGACGTGTGGTCGGCGTCCAGATCGCCAAGGCCGGGCAGATTGAGAGAGCGCGGGCAAAACGCGGGGTCGTCCTTGCCACCGGAGGCTTCGCCGCTTCACCCGAGCTCTTCATGGAGATTGAAGGCTTTCCGCTCGTGTCCGCCGCGCGCGATCACGCCACCGGCGACGGCCTTCGCATGGCCCGGGGCCAGGGCGCGCATATCGCGGGTGGGGGGACGTACCTCCCGACCTTCGGGGGGCTCCCAGACCCCGCCGATCCGCACAAGGCGCTGCGGAGTGAGAGGCCCCTGTTCATCACCCAGGAACGTCCGCCGTACGAGATTTATGTGAATCGCTTCGGCCAACGCTGGATCGCTGAGGACGAGCCGAGCATGGCCTTCAAGGAACGCGCGCTCCTGAAAGCCAGTGACCTGACCTTCTTCATGGTCTTTGACGATCACGCGGTCGACATGTCCGAGAACATCATCAAGGGTTGGTCCAAGGCCGATCTGCGGGATCGGGCCGGTCGTCGCGAAGGCGTGCATGTGGCCCCGACCCTGGAGGCGCTTGCGAGCGCCGCGGGAATCGATCCGGAGGGTCTCGCCGCGACGGTCGCCCGCTACAACGTTTTCGTGTCCAACCAGAACGATCGGGACTTTGGTCGCACGTTTCTGCCCGCGCCCATCGAGAAGCCGCCCTTCTATGCCCTGCGCAATCACGGCGTTTCTCTCGTCACCTTCTCGGGCGTTGACGTGGACGAGAGACTGCGGGTGCGGCGCGAGGAAGGCGACATCGTCGAAGGGCTATATGCGGCCGGGGAGATCCTCGGCGCGGGCGCCACCTGCGGCCATTCGTTCTGTGACGGGATGGTCCTCGGCCCGGCGATCATTTTCGGCAAACTGATCGGCGAACGACTGGCGATCCCGGAAGACACCTCAACAACCGCCCCCACCGGCGAACTCCCTCGACCAGATCGCTGAAGTCAGGCTGGCTGTTTCTGCCGCTCGCGACAAGCCTCGAGGTTCATCGAAGCCGGAGGGAAGAGTTGCTGGGCGCATCCTCCGTTTGACTCTCCTGGTAGCTTCCTGCGAACCTGAGTGACCGCGCCTCCGGAGGGCGGAAACGAAAACCATGTCCAAGATGACAACCGATGGGAGAAGAGAGATGAACCGACGTGAATTCAACAAGGTCCTTGGAGCCGTAGGTGTGAGCCTGGCGGCCGGGGCGCGTGCCCTGGCCCAGGACAAGACCCCTGGTGATAAGACCCAGAAAAAGACCGCCGAGGAGAAGACTCCCAAGCACATCTGCAAGGCTCGCAATGAGTGCAAAGGCCAGGGCGGCTGCAAGGCGGGCGAAGCGGGCTGTGCGGGAAAAAACGCCTGCAAAGGCAAGGGCGGCTGCGCCACCACGCCGAAGCACGAGTGTCGCGGCAAGAACGAGTGCAAGGGCCAGGGCGGATGCGGCACGAAGACAGCGAGCTGCCAGGGCATGAATGAATGCAAGGGAAAGGGCGGCTGCGCCGTCCCGGTAAAGCACGTCATCAAACCAAAGCCCGACGCCAAGTAAGAGTTCGACCTGGGTCTGGCCGACCTAAAGAAGCCGTTCAAAGTCCGACGGAGAGTTGAGGTTGGCGAAGTCCGCCGCCTCTCCGTCGATCAGCCGGAGGGTGAGGCCTTCAAGGGCCGAGGTCAGCTTGAGCCGCCCCTCGAGAAGGGATTGCCTGACCCAGGCGAGCGTCGGCTCCGTCCGGAATGCGGCGCACAAAGGCTCAACGCCGCGCATCGTACGGGCCATGGCCACATCGGCGCCGGCGAGTTCGGCTACGAGACTCGAGAGGAACTTGGGCGACACCAGCGGCAGGTCGACCGCCAGCCAGAAGATCTGTTCCCGACCATCTTGGGAGGCCGAGAGCAAGGCCGCGTACAGGCCGCCCACCGGTCCAGTGCCGCACACGGGATCCTCGATCACCGGGACGCCGAATTCCTCGTACCGCCGTGAAGGACCGCAGAGGATGTGGATATCCGGCGCCGCCTGCCGAGCGTTGGCGATCGCGTGCTCGATCAGCGTGGACCCACGGAAGGGAAGCCGAGCCTTGTCCCGGCCCATCCGGGAACTTCGCCCGCCGGCCACGACGAAGCCTCGCGTGACCGCGGGCCCTCGGGGTTGAGATTCAGCAAGCGGAGCCATCAAGGTCAGTCTAGAGCGCGGGAAAGGCCGCGTCGCCGACGTCGCCTTCATCCGCGCAGGTCGATCGTCCCTTC
>JAENWE010000047.1 GCA_016650185.1 Vicinamibacteria bacterium
AACGGTTTCAGGGCGGCCAGATGCTCGGAGTGAAGCACGCCCGCCTTCTTGGCCGCCACGTAGGCATTGTCCGGAAAGCAGTCCCATCCCGCGAACTCGATATCCGTGAGATCGGCCAGAGGCACGAAGTCCTTAACCAGCGGCGACCGCTTGTCGGTGCGTTTCCCCAAGCGAATGGTTCCGGTCTGAGTCACGCTTCCCACCGGCTTCACCAAGCCGGACCGTATCGCCTCTACACCGGCGATGAACGTGGTCGCCACCGCTCCCATCCCGGGCAGTAGAACACCCAGCCTGCCTTGTGCCGGGGAGATTGCCCGGTCCTTGCCGGAAGACATCTAGAGAGGCTCCTTCATCAAAAAAACACGCATCCCCGCCTGCGGTGGTCGATCCCGGGGGCCGAGAGGGGGCGTGATGATAGAGAGTTTAACACGCAGCAAAAAGACCATTCCGCCGTGACCCCGCGCCTTTTGGGAACCGCGCCTGGGCTTGGCTCAGGCTGATTTCTCGGTCGGCTGGTTGGACTCGGACTCGACGCCCTCGATAAAGGCGAGGGCGGCGTCCATCAGTAGAGGATTTCGCTGGGGTCCCACAAAGCGGCGCTCGACCCGGTCGAAGTTCAGCATCCCCGACCTCACGATCTTGGCAGGGGTCGTGAAGCGGAACAGGACCACCACACGCCCCTGTTGGGGGAGGCCGCCCTCGAGAAAACAGAATGTGAGATCGAACATGTAATGGAAACTTGAGCCTGCAAGGCCCGTAGCCAAGACTGCCGGCACGCTCGGCAACGCAGCTTTTTCTCTTGACGGACTCAGTGAAGGGAGGCGAAGCCTAGTGAGCGGTTCAAAAGGCTGTCAACCCGATCTTCACTGTGCATTTTCGGTAGTGACAGCGCCGCGCCTCGATTTCGACCGCGCTCCTTGTGGCGAAGAAATTCCCAGATATTTTCCGGGACGCCAATTGCCTTATATAGTTTCTTGAGCGCCATCATTTCGGCCCGGTTTTTCGGCCCTGCCTGCCATTCAGAGCCCGACCCTGTCTCCGCCCGATAAACGGTCCGCCCTTTCACCGAGGCCGGATCGTCACCGCGAGGTCACCCGAGAGACGCGCCGAGAAGCCTCGGAAGGTCCTTGACCGCAAGCCCTTTGCGTCGAGCGTAGTCCTCGGCCTGATCCTCGCCAATGGCGCCCACGGTGAAATACCGGGACGCCGGATGCGAAAACATCAAGCCTGAGACAGCACTTACGGGCGACATCGCATAGCTGGAGGTCAAGGTAATGCCGGTCTTGGCCGTTCCGCCGAGCAGGTCCAGAATCGTTCCCTTCTCCGAGTGATCGGGCTGGGCCGGATAGCCGGGGGCCGGCCGAATGCCTCGGTAGAGTTCACGGATCAGGTCGGCGGTGGCGAGGTCGGCGTCGATTTTCCACGCCCTCCGCGCCTCCCGATGAACCCATTCGGCCGCCGCTTCGGCCAGTCGATCAGCCAGGCTCTTGGCCAGAATGGAGTGATAGTCGTCATGGTCCTTTTCGAACTCGGTGACCAGTTGGTCGAGACCGTCGCTCACGCACACCGCGAAGATGCCGATCGAATCAGGCACCCCGCTCTCGATCGGGGCAATCAGGTCTGAGAGCGCAACGTAAGGCTCGTCCAGCGCCTTCTTCGCCTGCTGCCTCAGGGTGTGGAGAGCGACCACGCCCTGGTCAGTCTGCAGTTCGATGTCGTCATGGTGCGTGGAAGCCGCGCGGAACAGTCCCAGGCTCGTCTGCACTCTGAGCACTCCTGGAGACGCCATCGCTTTCAGGAGAGTCTGCCCATCGGCGAACACCTCTTTCGCTCGCTCGCCCCATTTGGGATGCTCGAATATCTTCGGGTAGGTGCCCACCAGTTCCCAGGCGGCGAAGAATGGAGACCAGTCGATCAGCGGAATCAGTTCCGCAACGGCCACGTCCAGGTTCTGGACGCCCAGGAAGGCCGGAGTCGGGGGCGTGTAGGTCCTCCAGTCGGTGGCGAGACGCTTGGCGCGCGCCTCCGAAAGAGGCAGCAGGACGCGCTGGGAGGCTTTCCTCGCATAGTCCACGCGCAGGCGCTCTTGCTCCCGAGCGTTCTCATCCACGAAGGTCTGCCGGTTCTGGGACTTCAGATTCGTGAGCACCCCCACGGCGCGAGAGGCATCAATCACATGAACAACCGGGTGGTCGAAGTTGGGAGCGATCTTTACCGCGGTGTGGGCCTTTGACGTGGTGGCGCCCCCTATCAGCAGGGGCACCGTGAACTTCAACCGCCGCATTTCCGAGGCTACATGCGCCATCTCGTCGAGCGACGGAGTGATGAGTCCGGACAGGCCGATCACATCGACGTTCTTCTCTCTGGCCACGCGGAGAATCTCGTCCGACTGCACCATCACTCCGAGATCGATGATCTCGTAACCATTGCATGCGAGAACAACGCCCACGATGTTCTTGCCGATGTCGTGGACGTCGCCTTTCACCGTGGCGAGCAGGACCTTCCCCGCCGCCGAGCTGGTGGCTTTCTCGGCCTCCAGGTAGGGCTGAAGCCAGGCCACCGCCTTCTTCATCACCCGCGCGCTCTTCACCACTTGGGGCAGAAACATCCGGCCCGAGCCGAAAAGGTCTCCCACCACGCTCATCGCGTCCATCAAAGGGCCTTCGATGACTCTCAGCGGCTTTCCGTACTTCTCGAGAGCCTCCGCCACGTCCTTCTCAATGTGGTCGGCGTTTCCGGCCACCAGGGCGTGTTGGAGGCGCCCTTCGAGGGGCAAACTCCGCCAGGTCTCCGCCGCGACCTTCCTGGCTTCGCCGCCCGCACTCAGACTTGAGGCAAAAGTCAGGAGGCGCTCGGTCGCATCCGAGCGACGGTTCAAGAGGACATCCTCCACCAAGTCGCGGAGCTCGCGATCGATCTCTTCATAGACACCGAGCTGGCCGGCGTTCACGATGCCCATGTCGAGGCCCGCCTTAACCGCGTGATAGAGGAAAGCGGTGTGCATGGCCTCACGCACTGCGTTCTGCCCACGGAACGCGAACGACACGTTGCTGATACCCCCGCTCACCTTGACCTGCGGACACCGCTCCTTGATCAGCCTGGTCGACTCGAGGAACGAAAGCACGTAGTTCGCATGCTCCTCGATTCCCGTGCCCACGGTAAGAACGTTCGGGTCGAAGATGATGTCTTCGGCCGGGAAGCCGATCTCCCGAGTCAGGATCCGATACGCCCTTTCGGCGATCTCGACGCGGCGCGCGGTATTGTCAGCCTGTCCTTTCTCGTCGAAGGCCATCACGATCACCGCCGCCCCGTAACGCCGGACCAGCCGGGCCTGCTTCCGGAAGCTGTCTTCGCCCTCCTTGAGCGATATCGAATTGACGATGCCCTTTCCCTGCAGGCACTGAAGCCCCGCCTCGATGACCGACCACTTCGAGGAATCGATCATGATGGGCACCCGCGCCACGTCCGGCTCGCTGGCCAGGAGGTTCAGGAAGTCACGCATCGTCCGTTCGGAGTCGAGCATCCCCTCATCGAAGTTGACGTCGATGATCTGCGCGCCGTTGTCCGCCTGCTGACGGGCGATTCGCACTCCCTCGTCCAGATTCCCTTCCACCACCAGCTTGGCGAATTTGGGCGAGCCGGTGACGTTCGTCCGCTCACCGACGTTGACGAAGTTGGACTCAGGGCTGATGGTGACGGCCTCAAGGCCCGAAAGCCGGAGCCGCGACGGGATCGTGGGCGGAACGCGCGGCCTCGCTCCGTCGCTCAGCGCCTTCAACGCCCGAATGTGATCGGGAGTGGTGCCACAACAGCCCCCCACAAGGTTGAGCCAGCCGTCACGGACAAAGTCGGTCATGGCCGCGGCCATGGTTTCGGGCGTCTCGTCGAACCCGCCGAACGCATTCGGCAGCCCTGCGTTTGGATAGCAGCTCGTTCGCACTGAAGCGATCTGCGACAGCTCCTCCATGTACGTCCTCATCTGCGTCGCGCCCAGCGCACAATTGATGCCCACTGAGAACAGGGGGAAGTGCGAAACTGAGTTCCAGAAGGCCTCGATGGTCTGACCAGACAACGTTCGGCCGCTCTGATCGGTGATGGTCACCGAGAGGAGGACGGGCACGCGCGCGCCCCGCTCCTCGAAAATCTCTTCGATGGCGAAAAGCGCGGCCTTGGCATTGAGAGTATCGAAGACGGTCTCGACCAGCAGCAGGTCCGACCCGCCGTCCAGCAGCCCTCGCACCTGATCGCGGTACGCGAGCCGGACATCGTTGAAGGTCACGTCTCGAGCGCCCGGACGGTCGACGTCGCGGGACATTGATGTGGTCCGGTTCGTGGGCCCGAGAGCTCCGACTACGAACTTCGGCCCCACTCCTCCGTCCGCCAGATACGCGTCGATGGCCGCCCGAACCCGCTTCGCGCCCTCGACGTTGAGTTCGTAGGCGATGGACTCCAGGCCATAGTCGGCCTGGGAGATCGCCTGCGCGCTGAAGGTGTTGGTCTCGATCAGATCGGCGCCGGCATCGAGATACGCTCGATGAACCTTCTCAACCACGTCCGGCCGAGTCAGGCTCAGCAGGTCATTATTTCCCTTCAGCAACTTCAGGGCGTCCTTGAAGCGTTCCCCTCGAAAATCAGCCTCGTCGAGCGACTCTCGCTGGAGCATGGTCCCCATGGCCCCATCGATGATGGCGATGCGTTGGGAGCACAAATCGTCGAGCGTAATGGGCAGTTTCATGGCATCCGTACTTTACGACTCCACCCGTTCATCCGGTTAATCGGATTGATGTACGACGACTTCATCGACCACGACGCCGTCGCCTTGGCCATTGTCTCGGGGGCTACCAAGCGGGAAAGGGGTGTGCTGCGTCCCTTGCAACTTACTGGCGGAAGCGCGTGGGAATCGAACCCACCCCTCCGGGGAGACCCCGGACGCCAGCGGCTTTGAAGGCCGTGCAGGTCACCAGACCCGGCTCGCTTCCAATTTTCGAGGACAAGGATATCCCGGAGTCGGGCGGGGTCCGACGAACGGCGGAATCTCCGCCGCGGACGGACCCGTTCCCGACAGCACCGCAGGCACGAAATGGCCCTTCGCAGGGGAACCGCCCATCCTGGTCAACAAAAAGGGGAGAATCTCAGACATGTCCGACCATAACTCCTCCTCCAAGGCCATCCTCTACGCGCTCGTCGCGAACTTTGGCATCGCGGTGTCGAAGCTCCTGGCCGCCCTCTATACCGCTTCAGGATCGATGCTGGCCGAAGCCATCCACTCGTTCTCGGACTGCGCCAATCAAATCCTTCTCTTCATCGGCCTCAAGCAATCCAAGCGCCCACCCACTCGTGAGCATCCGCTTGGATTCGGCAAGGTCACGTACTTCTGGAGCTTCGTGGTGGCTCTGCTCCTCTTCACCATGGGGGGCCTGTTCTCGATCTATGAAGGCTGGCACAAGCTTCACGAACCTGAACCGGTGTCACAACTCTGGGTGGCCCTCACCGTGCTGGGCGTCTCCATCCTGCTCGAGGCCGGATCACTCGCAGGTTGCCTGAAAGAGATTGCTCACTTGCGCGGAGAGAAATCATTCGGCTACTGGATCAAGAACACGCGAAACGCCGAACTTGTCGTGGTGCTGGGCGAGGATGTCGCGGCTCTCGTGGGCCTGGTGCTTGCCTTTGGTTTCGTCGGCCTCACCGCCGCCACCGGAGATCCGAAGTTCGACGCGATGGGATCGATCACGATCGGTGTGGTCCTGGTCGCCGTGGCCATCTTCATCGCCCTGCGGATCAAGGCGCTCATCGTGGGACGCTCCGCTGAAGAGGACGTCGAAGATGCGATCCGTCAGGAGATCAGCGAGGATCCCGGCATCGACCAGCTGCTGAAAGCGATCACCATGCAGTTCGGCCCCCAAGTGATGCTGGCCGCCAAGGTTCAGATGAAGGCGGGTCTCTCGATCGAGGAAGCGGTCGCGCGGATCAACAAGCTCGAGGTCCGCATCCATGAGAAGTTCCCGGAAATCGCCTGGTGCTTCATCGAACCCGACGACAAGGACTGATCCGGGGGGGGCCCTACAACCCGTCGTATTGCGGACCGCCGCCGCCCTCGGGCGTGACCCAGGTGATGATCTGGTATGGATCCATGATGTCACAGGTCTTGCAGTGGACGCAGTTCGAGAAGTTGATCTGGAGCTTCAACGAGCCAGGGTCGCCGTCCTGCTTCGGGACCATCTCGTAGACCGCGGCCGGGCAGAACTTCTCGCAGGGGTTGCCGTATTCCTCGCGGCACTTCGTCTCACAGATGTTCGGATCAGCCACCTGCAGGTGCGCTGGCTGGTCTTCATCGTGCATCGTGCCGGAGTGGAAGACGTCGGTGAGGCGGTCGAAGGTCAGCTTTCCGTCCGTCCGTCCGCGCTCGAACAAATCTCGCGTGGTGCCCGCGCCGTATCGGTCGATGAGCTTCTCCATGTCGGCGTGACCGCCGGAGGGCCTGAGCGGATCAATCAAGCCCCGACCACCCGTCATCATCATCAGACCCGTGTTGATCATGCCGCCGAGGAAGCCGTGCTTGAACCCCGCGTGAAAGTTTCGGACGCCGTAAAGCTCCTTCTTCACCGACGAGTCTTCCACTCGATCCTCGAAACTCTTCAGCACTGCGGCGGACGTGTCGTTGTGCTCAAGCGCTTCCAGAACGGTCTCCGCGGCGAGCATCCCGGTCTTGATGGCGAGGTGAATGCCCTTGAGCCTCATGGCGTTGAGGAAACCGGCGGCCTCACCGATAAGCAGAAGGCCATCCGCATAGGTCTTCGGGACGCAGTACCAGCCACCTTCGCTGATCGCGCGCGCGCCGTACTTCAGCAGCTTCCCCCCTTGGAGCAATGCGGCCACCCGGGGATGCGACTTCATCCTCTGGAAGAGGCCATGCGGATCAAGGAACGGATCGTGATAGTCGAGGCCAATCACAAGGCCGACCGCTATCTCCGTTTCGGAAAGGCCGTAGATAAAGCCACCGCCGAAGGTTTCCCAGCCAAGAGGCTCACCCATGGTGTGGATGACTTCGCCCTTCTGGAGCCGGCCCGCCGGCACCTCCCACAGTTCCTTGACCCCGATGGTGTACACCATCGGGAACTTCCCGGCGTCGAGCCGCAGCCTCGAAACCGCGGTCTTGGTCAGACTCCCTCGGGCTCCCTCGGCCAGGATCGTCACCTTCGCGCGAATGTCGACGCCGGCCTCGTAGTTGCCCTTCCTCTCCCCGTTCTTGTCGATTCCCTTGTCGCCGGTGCGAACACCGATGACCCGATCGCCCTCAAAGAGGAGCGAGGCCCCAGGGAAACCGGGCATGCAGTCGACCCCTCGCTTCTCCGCCTCCCCCGCCAGCCATTTCACCAGGTGGCTGAGGCTGATGACGTAGTTGCCGTGATTCTGAAGAGGTGGAGGCGTGATGGGCAGGCGGAACTTCGAATCTTGGAACAGGTATTCGACGCTGTCCTTGACCACCTTCGCGGCGAGCGGCGCTTCCATGCCGTCGAGATTCGGAAAGAGTTCGCGCAGCGAGGACGGATCGAGAACCGCGCCCGAGATGGAGTGACCGCCAAAGTCGGCCGCCTTCTCAATGACCATGATCGAGGGGTCCACAGAGGCAACGCCTGGGCGCTTCGCCCGCGCGGCCAGGAGATCCTTGAGTCGAATCGCCGCGGCCAGGCCGGCGGGGCCTCCGCCGACGATCAGGACGTCCGTTTCAAGAGTTTCGCGCTCGTCGGTCATGGCGCAACGATTCAACCACAGCGTGATGTCTCAAGCCACGCTTGGGCCCCGCCCGGCGAGACGTCCTACTTCCCCTTGGATACGTAGTCGAGGAACCTCTCCGGGCTCACCCGGACTGCCGCCCCGGTCGGACACGCCCTCACGCATGCCGGTCCACCCTTGAGGTCCTTGCACATGTCGCACTTCACGGCATGCTTCGACAGATCGTGGTCCTTCGATTGCTGTTCCATCCCGGGTTCGGTGCCGATTCCCAGGGTGAGCCACGAGAACAGACTGGGCCTCCTGCGCTTCGGATCGATGGGAGCCATCTGAATGACGCCGTAAGGGCAGTTCTGCTGGCAATTTCCGCAGCCGATGCAGGTGTCCGCAATGAAGACCTCCCCGTTTGGAGAGCGGTGGATGGCGTCCGGCGGACAGTCCTTCATGCAGTGGGGGTGTTCGCAGTGACGGCACGAGGTGGGCACGTGAATCTCTGCCAGGCTGGGTCCTGCTTCCCGGTTCAGCCGCGAGGTGCCCTCGTGAACGTCGGCGCACGCCTTCTCGCAGTGGTTACAACGAACGCACAGCGACTCGTCGATGAGGAGGACATCCGTCGCTTCTCCGATGCCCTGCTTCATTAGAAACGAAATCAGATCTCCCGCGTCGCTCTGATCAATATGAGCCTCGTCGGCGCGAAGGCGATCCATGATCTTCAGATCCAGAATGCCCCGCATCGCGGAATTGCGGGTTAGAACCTCGGTGAAACGCCTCCCTTCGAGAACGATCGTTTCCGTTGCCACCGCAGCGGTTACCGTGGCAGTGCGCGGCTTGTCGGACATGAGGGCTATCTCGCCCACGTAGTTCCCCGCCGCGAGGTAGGAGAAAACCCGATCCTTGCCGCCGACCAGCCTGGAGATCATGACGGAACCGCGGCGAATCAAGTGGAGACCATCCGGAGAGTCGCCCTCATTGAAGAGCACCTGACCGGCGGGAAAGGACTTGACCACGGCGCCTTCCACCAGGAACTGCAAATCCGATTCGGAAATGCCCTCGGCGACATAGTTCCTCACCGCCCGCTTCAACGAAACTAGGTCCAGCTCGCGCTTCACCGAGTTCACGGAGGCGAGGAGCTTGAGCATCGAGCGGCGAGGGGACTCGAGCAGAACGCATGAAGGCCCGGCTTTGACCGTGGCCGAGCGACGACGGCCG
>JAENWE010000048.1 GCA_016650185.1 Vicinamibacteria bacterium
AACCCGCCACGGGATTCGCGACAACGGCGGCTTCTTCCTGGACGCCTCGGCAACCACGATGGCCGAAGTGCTGAATAGCGCCGGGTACGCCACCGGCGCCTTCGTCGGCGCCTGGGTCCTCGAGTCCCGCTGGGGCCTGGCCCAGGGTTTCGACAAATACTCCGACCAGTTCGACCTTTCCAAATACAAAGTCATCTCCCTTGGTACGGTCCAGAAGAAGGGCGAGGAAGTCGTGAACGACGCGGTCTCATGGCTGGACACGGTGAAGGACCGGAGATTCTTCGGGTGGGTTCATCTTTACGACGCCCACACGCCCTACGAACCGCCGGAACCCTTCGCCTCGCAGTTTCCAAATCAGCCCTACCTGGGCGAGATCGCCTACGCCGACGCTCAAATGGGGCGGCTCCTCGATTGGCTGAAGACGAACGGCCTGGACAAGAACACCGTCGTGATCGTGACCGCCGACCACGGCGAGAGCCTGGGCGACCATGGCGAGGCCACCCACGCGTATTTCGTTTACGACTCCACCATGCACGTGCCTCTGGTAATCAAGACGCCGTGGAACGACACCGGACGAAACGCTTCGATGGTGTCGTCCGCCGATATCTTCCCGACCGTGCTCGACCTCCTCGGGCTGCCCTCGGCGAAAGAGCCGCTGGACGGGACGTCGCTGGCCTTGGGCATCGTCGACCCGGCGGCGAACGTGGGCGGAACCGCCTATTCCGAGACCTACTTCCCGCGTTACCACTTCGGCTGGCAGCACCTGCGGTCGCTGCGGACCAGTGACTACACCTACGTCGACGCTCCCGAGCCCGAGCTCTATGACCGCTGGGCCGATCCGGGCGAAACCTCAAACATCTACAAAGCGTTTTCGGCCCGAGCCGAGGACCTCCGACTCCAGATCGAAGCGCTGGCCAAGGCCGACCAGGGCAAGGTCCCCGAACGGCAAAGTCTCGATCCCGATACCTTGCAACGCCTCGCCGCTCTCGGCTACGTGGGCAATGTCATCGACGTGAACCCGGACGCGGTTCTTCCCGACCCCAAGCTCAAGCTTCCTCTTTTCCAGAAGATGAATCGCGCCAAGGATCTGGCCCAGGACGAGGACCACGCGGGAGCGGTCGCGCTGCTTCAGAGCGTGGTGGCCGAGGACCCGAACATCATGGACGCGCATCTCACCCTCGGCAACTGGCTGGTGCGACTGAAACGCGGGGAGGAAGCGATCGAGTCCTTCCGCCACGCCCTGGCCTTGAAGCCGGATGACGACATCGCCCTCGGCAATCTGGCCCGCCTCTACCTCTCGCGCGGGCGCAAGAGCGACGCTGAGGATGCGCTCCGCGTTTTCGAAACGGCGCTCTCGCGCAATCCGAAAAACCCCCAGGCCTGGTTTCAGCTCGCGGTTCTGTCGATGGATATGGGCGACGCGGACCGGGCGAAACACTCGTTCGTGCGCGCAGCGGAGGAGAACCCGAAAATGGGCGCGGCCTGGATCGGCCAGGGAGCGCTCGCCTTCGCGGCCTCACGCCTGGCCGAGGCGGAGCAGATGATCGGGAAAGGCCTTGAGCTCGAGCCCGAAGTCCGCGGCGGCCGCTACAACCTCGCCCGGGTGTTGGAGGCGCGCGGGCGATTCGACGAAGCGGAGTCTTTGTATCGAGCCGAACTGTCGACCTTCACCGATCACGGCAAGGCTCGCTTCAACCTGGCCCAGCTCGAACGTCAGCGCGGCAACCTGGTTGGTTTCATGAATGAGTTGCGAGTCTCAACCGAGAAGGCGCCAGACTTCGGGCCGTCTTTCTTCTTCCTCGCCCGCGCGGAGCTGAACGCCGGACGCCTCGAGGTGGCCCGCGATCTGGCCGAACGCGGCCTCAAAGTCGACAACACTTCAGAGGTGGCGCCGCTTGGTCACTACGTCCTGGCCGACATCCTCTCGCGGCAGAACAAGCCCAAGGAGGCAGCGGCCGAAGCGGCGAAGGGCAAGGAGCTCGAGTCCCGAGCCAGGCGCTCCCTCGACATCGGTTAGCCTTTCGCGACTTTCCGGCCTAGCTCGCCAGAGATTCCCCGTCGACCCAGGAGGCCCGCATGACTTCGCCCCCGTCCACCCTACCCACCGCGCCGGGAACACGGATCATTCCCTCAGCAGACCTCATCGCATCGTTCGAAGAAGGCCGATCGTTCATCGAGACGCCGGAGTACCGAATCGGCACCGCGCGTCGCGAGGGCCCGGGCGAGGTCGAGGTGCACGTCGTCGATACCGACATCTTCTACGTCGTAGGGGGGACCGCCATTCTGGTGATGGGCGGAGAGATGATGGAACCTCGGTCCGTCGGGCCCAACGAAACCCGGGGCTCGCGGATCGAAGGCGGCGAGACCCGGACCGTTGGCAACGGGGACGTGATCGTCATCCCTCGCAGCGTGCCTCACTGGTTCAAGGAGGTCACGACGGCGCCCTTCGTTTATCTGGTGATCAAGGCCACCGCGCAGTAGAGCCCGATGGCGCCGCCGCCGAGCCTCGGCCGTTCACCTTGCCTGACGCCTACCCATCCGGATCTGAAGGCCGGCGCCCCAGGTGAACAGGACGTTGGCGCCCGAGTCCTTGCGCTCGAGCCGCTTCGACACGCCCATCGTGAAACGCATGAAGGATATGGACAGGCCGCCCTCGACGCCGAGGTAGGTGGCATGGGGCGACGCGCTACGCGGCCGGTCCCAGGTGCGCGTGGTCACGGCCTTTACATCCGCATAGACGCGGAGTGGCTTTCCCTCGGTGAGAATCAGGATGGAACGCCCCAAGCCCAGCGAGGCTCCGCCCATCCCCACCGCGGCCTCGACCACGGGCCCGGATCCGAGGGCGAACCCCTCACCCGCCTCGCTCGGTATGTCATGGCCGAAGGAAATACCGAGGTGGGCGGCCGCGCGCTCGGACGTTCCAAAGGACAGACCCCAGTAAGGGAACCTGCCGGCCCGCGCCGCCGAAGGCAGGCCGGTCAACAAGACAGCCAGAATCATGCACCGAATGGACTGGGAGCTTCGCCTTTGGGTCATGCTGCGGGTAACGCCGCATCCAAGCCGAAGGTTCCAAAGTCGCCCCGGTCGCTGTGAAGGCCCTACGGCAATGCCGGAACCGCCTCCTTGCTCGCCTTCGTTCGATACTTCTCGAACCAGGCCTGAAGGTACAACTGCTGCGCAATCTGATGAGTGGGCCGCCGCCAGCCGTGAAACTCCTCGGGCATGCGAACGAGGAGCGTATCCGACTTGCGCAGCATCTTGAGCGCGCGGTAGAACTCCTCGCTCTGGGGAATGGGCGTGCGCAAGTCCGCTTCGCCGGTCATGACCAGGGTCGGCGTGGTCACGTTACCGACGTAGGTGAGGGGCGAGAGCCGGGCGTACTCCATCGGATCCTCCCAGGGGTATTTCTTGAACTGGTCGTACCAGTTGGCTCCGTCGGTGTTGCCGACGAACGAGTGCCAGTTGATGACCGGCCGCATCGACCCCGCCGCGCGGAAACGGTTGGTATGGCCCACGATCCAAGCGGTCAGAACTCCGCCTCCCGACCCTCCGCAGACGAAGAGATTGTCCTTGTCCACGAAGCCCTTGGCCAGGGCGGCGTCGACCCCGGCCATCAGATCGTCATAGTCCTTGCCCGGGTACGCATTCTGAATTCCGAGAACGAAATCCTGGCCGTAGCCGGTGGAGCCGCGAGGATTCATCCACAGCACCGCGTAGCCGTTCGCGGCGAAATTCTGGAACGCCCAGTTCCAGGCGACGCTGTACATGCTCCACGGCCCCCCGTGGATCCACAGCAGCAGCGGATACTTCTTCGCGGGATCGAAATTCGCCGGCTTCATCAGCCAGCCCTGGACCTTCAGGCCATCCGCCGAGGTCGCCCAGATCTCCTCCGAGTCTGCGAGTCTCACGCCTTCCAGCACGTCCTTGTTGACATCGACGAGAACACGCAGATCGTTCGGCCGCAGCAGGGTGAACGAAACCAGGACCCCCGGCTCCTTCGCCGAGGTTCGGACCGCGGCATTCAGACCGCTTCGCGCCATGGCGAGCCCATTGAGAACGTGAGCGCCGCTGGTGATCTTCTGCGGTGCGGCTCCGGGCAGCTTCGTGGACACAAAGTAGATGTTCTTCTCCCCGTGCTCCTCCATCGAGTAGTAGACGCCGTCGCTGCCCCAAGTCACATCGCGAGGCGAACTCGGAAGACCGCCGGCCAGGACCCGCTTGCCCTCGCCGTCGCTCGCCATGAGATACAGAGTTTCGATATCGCTCGTGTAGCCCTTCTCGTCGTATCCCACATAGGCGATCCACTTCCCGTCCGGCGACGCTTCGGGCGAGGAGTCGGCGCCCTTCCGATCGGTGAGTGCCTTGAGCTCCAGCGAATCGAGAGTGATCGCGTAGATCTCCGAATCGCCCTTCAGATACTCGGCGTCAGGCTTGCGGATGCCGGAGACGTAGAGCGTCTTGCTGTCCGGCGAGAACGAGGGAGAGTTGTGGTTGTAGTCGCCGGAGGTGATCTGACGCGATGTCCCGCCGGTGCGGGCATCGACCAGGAACACGTGAGTGAAGCCCTTAAGGGTCGGACCCGTGCCGTCGGCGCCCCACACCGTGCGATCCACCACAACCGCGCCCTTCGCGAGCTCGGCGCCCTTCGGCGTCTTAGGAAGCTTGATGGGCAGAGGTGAGGCCTCGTCGGGCACGCGGACGGTAAACGCGATCTTCGCGCCGTCCGGGGACCACACTGGCGCGGACGGGTCGGAGTCGAGACGCGTGATCTGGGCCATCTCGCGGGTGTCGAGCCACATCACGTGAATCTGAGTGGACCCCGAACGGTTCGAGAGAAAGGCGATCTTCCGGCCGTCCGGTGAGAACGCGGCCGCGGAGTCGCGGAATGTCCCCTCGGTCAATTGGCGCAGTCGTTCGCCGCGTGCGTCGATGATCCATAAGGAGGAGGCGTTCTGATCCTTCCTGGCATCGACGAAGCCTCGGGTGAAGACGATCTGCGACCCGTCCGGGGCGATCACCGGGTTCGCGATCGACTCCATCTGAAAGAAAGTTTCCTTGTCGATGAGTCTCGCTGGCGGCTGAGCCTGAGCGGAAGCCGCGAGGCACAAAGCGACGACGATGCCGGCTTGAAATCGGTTCACCATTTGGATCTCCTCAAGAAAGTGGTCCCAGCCGACATTCTCCGCGCCCCCGGGCCCCCGGCGCAACCGCACTTCGGGGGCTCCTTTTGGGGGGCTACCCCAGCCCGGCCGACGTCCTCGCTTCCACGGCCCGGAGAAGGGCGACGGCGATCAGGCTGGTGAGGGCCACCGAGGCGAGCGCGAGAGTCAAGGCATACCCCTCCACCATCCGGTCTGGGCCGGGAAGGGCGAAGGGCAGCAGCAATCCGTGATTCAGCCATGCGGCCATCGTGGCCAGAAACAAACTGGTGCTCACGAGAAGGCCTGTCACTCCGGCGACCGCCGACGCCGAATGCCGGCGGCGCCCCTTCCGGAGAAACCGGTCCGCCAGCCCGGCGGCGGTCAGGGATCCTAGTGTGGCCAGTGCGGCCAGGATCATGATCCGGGAAAAGAAGCGGACCAGGAGGTCGTCATAGTTGATGGCGGAGAACGAGAGAGGAGGCAAGAGCGAGCGCACCGGTCCGAGAAAAGTCAGAATCGCCACCCAGAACCCAGCGATCGGACCGATGGCGCCGGGGCGCGCCAGAAACACGCTGAAACCGACCCCGAGGAGCGTGGCTGCGGTGAGAAAGAGCGCCGTCGGGGTTCGAGCCGATCTCGCGGCGTTCTGATAGTCGCGTCTCATCTGCGTCCAATCCGAATCGCTCTGTTTTTCAGCGGTTGGCCCGAACCGTGCGCGCGCCGCGTGTCCGAACGCCCCCTCTTGAACAGCGGAAGCCCTCTGAACGAGTTGCAGCTTGGCGTCGTCCGCGGCCAGGACCGAGACAAGCACATGCCCCGAACTCCCGGCAGGCAGGGTGAGGCCCAGCAGCGCGGCGATCGTGGGTGCGATGTCCGCCTGGTCCGCGACCGCAGAGGTGGAGGGAGTGATGCCCACCCCCACCATGACGATCGGAATGGCGAGAACTGCGGGCTCCTCGCCGCCGTGGCCGCCCGCGTCGCGGTGCCCGTGATCGGCGGTCACCACCAGGGTCTCTTTCGAAAGGTCGAGCCGCCCCACCAGATCGGCCAGATACGCATCGGCTCTCGCCACCTCAGCTGCGTACTCCGGCGACGCGCCGCCGTATTCGTGGGCTGCGAAGTCGGTCGAAATGATGTCGGCGATGCGGAGAACCGCCGGCTGCTCCAGGATGAATCCGAGACCCTTCTCCTGCGCGGCGCGGACCCCAGGGACCTGCCGGACAAAGGCGCCCGGACCCTCCTTCGCCTCACCGGGCTGATACACACCGCAACGAGCGATGTCATCGGCGAACAGACCCGGCCAGATCTTCGAACCGGCGACCCGGCACGTCCCACCCATCGCTCCCACCCGTCGAAAGAGATTATCGATCGCGAGCATTCTCCTCTGTCGATTTGTGGTGACTCCGTGGATGTCGGGAGGCGCGCCCACCACAAGGGTGGCGCGGCCGGGTCTCGAAAAAGAGGGCGTGCCCACATGACCCTCGATGTCGGCGCCGCGAGCCCTGAGGGAGTTCAGGGTCGCCATTCGCCGCGAGGCGTCCAGCCGGAGGCCGTCCACGAGAAGCACGGTCACGCCGGAACTGATCGGGGGCCCGGTGGAGGCCGCGGACGGGTTGAAGACGAAGCCCGGGTCGAAGTTCAAAACCCACGCCCACATCCGCGCGGCCATGCCCAACGATGCCAGCAGACATAGGACCAGCCCCACCACCACGCCGGTTTGCTTCATGTGGGCAGTCGCTTGCAGGAAAGGAGCGCGCGATCGTGCAGGAACGACAAGAGAGCCCTCGCGGCCACCTCGTGCCCCATCGCGTTCCAATGACCGTCGTACGGAAAGTAGGGCTCGCCGGCGATCAGGCTGACCGAAGCGCGCAGGGCGGGCGAGAGATCGAGAAAGGCGAAGCCGGTCGAGGCGGCAATCTCCCCAAGGCGTGTCCGCACTCGAGACTCGGCCCAGGCCTCCCTGGTCAGGCCATAGCGAAGGACGGTCAAGTCGAAGGCGCGGGCACTCACCTCAAAAAGCGCGGGAATGTGTACCAGCGCAGGGGCCGCGCCGCGAGCGCGGATGGTTGCGCCGAGCGAGCCCAGAATCGCCTCGGTGCGGGACCACGCCGCTTCGATCTCGGGCAGCTGCCCTCGGGTCTTGTAGACCCGAAGCTCGGCGGGCACCGTTTCCGCTTCGTAGGGTTCAAGCAACCCGATGCCGGCAAGGCGCTGGTGCAGCCGGGGCGCGCCGGTGAAAAGGCGGTCCAGGATCAACGTTTTGAGAGCCGAGCCCTCGATGTCGCGTCGCACCGTCCCTATCGCGGGACCGGTCCGGGGCGCGCTTCTGGGCAACGGCGTGTTGATCGGCGTAAGGACTCCGTCCTGAACTTCCACCAGGGGCTTGGGGGAACCTGAATAGCGCGAACGGACGGTGTGGATGATGTCGTTGTAGTAGACCGCGATCGCCACGATATCCGCGCCCAACGGTTCGCCCTCCCGCGCGTACCAAAGGGCCTCCTGGTCGGTGGAGTAGCCGTGGACGCCGGCGTTGACCACGTCCGCGGGACATCCAGCTTCTTCGGCGAGTCCTTCCAGCCGGCGGGTAAGGCTCTGGTCCCGCTCCACGCTGTAGGCCTCCACGAACGAGTCCCCCAAAACCAGAATACGGGGACGATCCTTGGGCTTGGCAACGGATCGCTCCACGTCGCGGAAGCCCAGGGAGTTGATCTCCACCGTGGTCTTGTATTCCCGCCGGTTGTAGGTGACCGCGGCCCCGGGCTTGTTCCTCCAGCCGAGGACGGGATCAAAAATGGTGTAGGCGGCCTGCTCCCCGGACTTCCCCGGGGGCCGGCTCAACAGGATCATGCGCGCGCCCAGCTCCAGACCGCCAAAGCCGACGCCGCAACCCAAAATCACCAGGAGCAGGTTCTTGCCCAGGGCGCGAAGCCGCTCCCTCATCCGCGATCGGGTTGCGAGGCGTTGAAGAGGTTCATGATCGACGATTCAGCAAGTTGTGCGCGTGATTGAAACCCATGAACGATCCGTGGCGGTCGGCTGAAACGATGACCGTGGACGGTCTTGACCGATGAAGTTGGATTCTACCGGGCGCCGACCCTCGAACCCGGACAGGGCAGCGTCGGCGTCAAAATCTCCGGCTTCCGGCGCTCGCATCCTCAACAACCGCGTCCGGCAACCTACCCCAGGGCCGAATCCAGAATTCGTTCTAAGTTCACCAACGCCACCTTGCCTCTCCGGGAGCGCCACACGTTCAAGGCCGGGGCTGATGTGCGGTACAACCTCGAGCGGGAACCCCCCTTGCCTTTTTCGTTCCGTCCATCCGCCGACAGTAACGTCTTCGGCTCCATGCCCCGTCCTTTCGGCCAGCACTTCCTGCGCCACGAACCTGCTCACGACCTCGTGGATCTTATCGACCCGCAACCGGACGATGAGTTCCTCGAAATCGGACCCGGCGCTCTTGCCATCACGTCCCTGCTGGCCAGAAGGTGCAAAGCGGTCACCGCGATTGAAATCGACCGGCGACTCGTCGACCAGTTGAGGGGCCAGGTTCCCCACAACGTCACGATCATTCAGGGCGACGCGCTCGAACTCGACTACCGCGCCCTGGTCCCCCCTGGTGCTCGGCTTGCCGGAAATCTTCCCTACGCCATCTCGAGCCCCCTTCTGCGGCGCTTTCTGGACCATCGAGATCACTTCACGGATGCCCACCTGATGCTCCAGAAGGAGGTGGCGGAGCGGGTCGCTTCGCCACCCGGTTCCAAGGCCTACGGGATCCTCTCCGTGTTCTACGCCCTGTGGAGCGATGTCGTCATCGTTCAGCGACTCAAGCCCGGGGATTTTTCGCCCCCACCCAAAGTCGACTCGGCGGTAATCCGCTGCCGGTTTCTCCCAGGACTCCGCCATCCGGTTGGAGACCTCAAGTCCTTCGAGTCTCTGGTACGGCTCTCGTTTGCCCAAAGGCGCCGGACCATTGAAAATAATCTTCGACTTAGGTATCCTGACCTCAAGCATTACTTTAAGTTGGTCGGAATCTCGGAAGTCCGTCGTGCTGAAACACTTACGGTCGCCGAATTCGCCCGACTCGCTGAAGTGCTGCCCGCACCCGTGAACATCAGCTAAGAACTCTTGGACACCGATCTCCGAATCACGCCGATCGGGGGACTGGGCGAGTTCGGCATGAACTCGCTTCTCCTTCAGACGGGCGAGGATCGCCTGCTGATCGACGCCGGTCAGATGTTCCCCGAGTGGGACAACGGGGTCGAGCGGATGGTGCCGGACTATGCGCGTCTCGGCGCCGGACGCATGAGAGCGATCGTGCTGACCCATGGCCATGAGGACCATATCGGTTCGCTGGCCCAGGCCCTCGAATGGTCGCCCGCTCCCGTCTACGGAACGCCCTTCACGCTTGGGCTGGCCGAGCGTGGCCTGATCGAAGCGGGAGTCCTCGCCGATATGCGGAAGATCGAACCGGGGACGCCGATCGAAGAAGGACCCTTCCGCATTCACTCCCTGAAGGTGGCCCACTCCACTCCCGGCGCCGTGGCCTTCGTCATCGAGTGCCGGGGCCTCGTGATCCTTCACACCGGTGACTTCAAGCTCGCGAAGACCGCGCCGGTGGCGGATAGAACCAACCTCGAAGCCTTCGCTGACTGGGGTCGGCGAGGCGTGGACCTGATGCTCGGAGATTCGACCGGTGCTGAAACCGCGGGCGTGACCGGCCATGAGGACGACGTCATCCCCGGCATCGAAGGCGCCTTCGACGCGGCCCATGGCCGCGTCATCGCCACCTGTTTCTCCTCGTCGATTCCCCGCATCGAGCGCATCGCCCGGATCGGCGGACGGCAAGGTCGGAAAGTCGCTTTCGCGGGACGAAGGATCATGGAGAACGTGACCCTGGCCCGCGACCTTGGGCACCTCACCATAGAGGCCGAGGTCGTGCCGCTCGACGACGCCTCCATGGGCGCCACCCCGGATCTGAAGATGCTGGTGTTCGCGGCCGGGTCCCAGGCCGAGCCGCGGTCGGCGCTCGCGCGGATGGCTGCGGGCGACCATCCCCTGGTGAAGATCCAGCAGGGCGACCTGATTCTTTTTTCCTCTCGAGTGATTCCAGGTCGTGATCGAATTGTTTCCCGCCTCATGTCGAAGCTGATCCGCGCGGGCGCGCGGGTGATCCACGGCGGTTGCGCGCACGTTCACGTCTCGGGTCACGCCGCCCAGGATGAATTGGGCGAACTGGTGAGGCTGGTTCGCCCGAAGGTCTTCATCCCGCTCCACGGCGAGTTGAAAATGCTGGCCGCGCATGGCCGGCTCATCGACTCGGCGCTCGGCGACAGCGTCCGGGTTCACGTGATCGAAAACGGCGATGTTCTGCGCCTGGGCGAGACCACATCGCGCATCGAGGATCACATCGCCATCCCGAAACGCTGTCTCGGCGCCGGATGGAGCGGCGACCTCTCGGACGAGATCCTGGGCGAAAGGCATCGCCTCTCCACCGCGGGGATCGTGAGCCCCATCGTCTACGTCTCCGCGACCAATGGCCGATGGGCGCGGCCGTGCGAATTGATGACGCGAGGGTTTCTGGACGGCGCGGTCGCCGGAGCCATCGCGGCCGAGATACGAGAGACGGTGAACGCGACGGCGCGTGAGCGCGCAGAGGGGGCCTCTGCCGATGGCCTGCGCGCCAGCATCCAGACGGACGTATCGCGCCTGTTGCGGAGGCGCTTTCGATTGCGGCCCACGGTAGTCCCGGTCCTGGTCGAGGTGTGAAGACCATGGCCGCTCCTTCTCGTTCACTCTGGCCCGAACTGAAGGGCGCCTGCCTGTTGGGCTTCGCCTTGATGCTGCTGCTCTCGTTCGCCACCTACGACCCGCAGGATCCGACACCCTGGTTCAGCACCGGCGCCATGGGTGAGCCGAGGAACTGGATCGGTCGCTACGGGGCCTTCATTTCAGAGCTCTTCGTGGGCCAGGCCTTCGGGATCGCCGCCTTCGTCCTGCCCATCGGCCTGCTGATCGCGGGCTGGCGCCTTCTGTGGCGGGAGGCCCTGGAGGCCGCGGTCACCAAGACCGTGGGGCTCGTGGCCCTGCTCCTGTCACTGGCCGCGTTTTCATTCATCGCCATCAAGACCGTGCCTTTCTCCGGGCAGCCGATCCGCGCCGGAGGCGCCGTGGGAGAAACCATTGCGTGGTTTCTGACCATACGGGTGGGGCGCTTCGGGGCGGTCGTGGTCCTCGGCCTGTCGCTCTTCGTGGGCCTGATCCTTACCACCCAGTTCTCGTTCTCCTCCTTTCTGGCCTCCCTGATCTCCTGGGTCGGTGCGCAGCTGACCGGCGCACAAGTCGCCTTCGCCCACTGGCAGGAAACGAGGAGAAAGGAGCATCAGCGTCTCCAGGTCATCAAGAAGCATGCGGCGAGAACGCAAGAGGACGGCTCTCTCGACGAACTGCCCGAGATCGATCCGGCCGAAGCCCGCTACATCGACCTGCCCCTGCACGAAACCGCCGCCGCAGCGGCCGCACCGTCGCTGGGCCTCGCCTTCGACCCGCTGCCGGAACCTTCCCCCTACTCCATGCGGTTGGCGCCGAGCGGCGATTCGGCGCTTCCCGAGCCAACCATCGCGCACGCTTTCGCGGATCTCGACCTGAACCCCGGGACGCAGCCAGGGCGAAACGTCCTGGCCAATCTCGACCAGCCGTTTGGAACGGCGCCGCGTTCCGCCGAGGTCGCGGCTGCGGTGGCGCCGTTATCGGTCGTCCCGTTGCAGGCCTCCATGATCCCTGAGGACGACAGTGCGGGCAGCCCGGCGTCGCCGGCTGCGTCCGAGGCGCCCTCACGGGCCGTCCTCAGACGCCGGCGCGAGCCCCTCTCACCCGGCGTCCAAAGCGCCCGTTCCGCGATCAGGCGCGGACGTTATGCCCTTCCCCCACTCAGTCTCCTGGATGCGCCCATCTCGTCGACCGGATTTGACCGGACCAGGCTGACCGAGCGCGCCCGGGTGGTGGAGGCGAAATGCAAGGAGTTCGGGGTGGCGGGCGCCATCGTCGAGATTCACCCCGGACCGGTGGTCACCACCTACGAGTTCAAGCCGGATGCCGGGGTCAAGTACGCCAAGGTGGTGTCCCTGGCCGACGATCTAGCCCTCGCCCTGGAGGCCGAGTCAGTCCGAATTGATCGCATGGGTGGGCGAGGCACGGTCGGGATCGAGATACCGAACGAAGAGCGCGAAATGATCGGCCTGCGCCATGTCCTCGATTCCGACCTGGCCCGGCGATCCTCCGCGCGCCTGCTCATAGGGCTCGGGAAGAACGTGGCCGGCGACACCTACATTGCCGACCTCGCCTCCATGCCGCATCTTCTGATCGCGGGGGCGACGGGAACCGGAAAGAGCGTGGGCCTCAACTGCATCATCGCCAGTCTTCTCTTCCACACCACTCCCGACGAGTGCCGGCTGATCATGATCGATCCCAAAAGGCTGGAACTTGGCGTCTACGAAGGCATCCCGCACCTCCTGGCCCCGGTGGTCACCGAACCGAAGCTCGCCGCCAACGTCCTCAAATGGGCGGTGGGCGAGATGGACAAGCGCACCCGCATCCTGGCCGCAGAGGGTGTGCGCAATATCGAACAGTTCAACAACATCATCAGGAGCGACGGCGAAGCGGAATCCGGTCTGACCCCGCTGCACTACATCGTCATCGTGATCGACGAACTGGCCGACCTGATGATGGTCTCGTCGAAGGACGTCGAAGAGTCCATCACCCGGCTGGCCCAGATGGCCCGCGCGGTGGGCATTCACTTGATCCTCGCCACTCAGCGGCCGTCCGTCGACGTCATCACCGGACTCATCAAGGCGAACTTCCCCGCCCGCATCTCCTTCCGCGTGTCCGCGCGGGTGGACTCGCGCACGATCCTCGATGCCAGCGGCGCCGAGCAACTGCTCGGTCGAGGCGACATGCTTTTCCTTCCCCCCCAGAGCTCGAGGCTGGTTCGGGTGCACGGGGCCTACGTCTCCGAGAAGGAGATCGCACAGATCACCAATTTCCTGCGCACTACCGGCGAGCCCACCTACGACACCACGGTCGGGAAGACCGAGCCTTCCGCTGCGGAGAAGGCGCGGTCCGAGGACCGCGACGATCTGTTCGACGAGTGCGTGCGTCTGGTGGTCGAACAGGGCCAGGCTTCAACCAGCATGCTGCAGCGGCGGTTCCGGATCGGCTTTTCCCGGGCCGGACGGCTCATCGACCTCATGGAGCAGGACGGCATCATCGGCCCGGCCGACGGAGCCCGGCCGCGAGAGATCCTGGTGCCCAAGAGCTATTTCTCCGATGTGGACTCGAGACAAACGTGACACGTCCTCACCTGCGCCTTCCCCTGACTTCGCTCGCGACCGCTGTCCTCTGGGCCTCACCCATGCTGACCCCGATCTCCGCGACGACGGTGGTCCGGGCGCAAAACAGCTCCGCCGCCGCGACGCCCAGGGCCACCCCCAGGGCGAAGTCTTCTTCGAAATCGGGTTCCGCACAGACCCGGCGCGCCAAGCCCCGTGCGACCCCCGCCCCTCCTCCCGCCAAACCAGACCGGTCTTTGTATCAGCAGGCCGAACGCCTGGCCAGGAATTTGAGCGCCTCCAGCCGTCTGCGAGCCCGCCAGTCGGAGTGGGACAAGGTGGTGGGCGCCTACCGTGTCGTCGTGCACAAGTATCCGCGCAGCCCTTATTGCGACGACGCTCTCTTGAAGGCCGGCGACCTGCAGAGGCAGATGGCCACCCGTTTCAAGAGCCAGCGATACCTGGATCAGGCGCTCGACTCCTATTCACTCATCGTGAGCGAGTATCCGGGAAGCAGTCTCGGAGAATCGGCCCTTTATGCCACGTACGAGATCCTGACGGAGAGAAAGCGTACGACGGAAGCGCGCGAAGCGGCCGAGAAGTATCTCGCCGCGTATCCCGACGGAACCCACGCCGCGATTCTGGGCCGGAAGACGACCGCCTCCAAAGCCGCCCCGGGTGCGAGAGGCTCGTCGGCTGCCGCCGCCTCGGCCAAATCGGGAGGAGCAGTCCAGGTATTCGGCGTCCGTTTCTGGAGCGGCGAGACCTCAACCCGGGTGGTCATCGATCTGGACCGCAAGGTGGAGATCAAGCAGGATCGCCTCATGAGTCCGGCTCGGCTGTTCGTCGACCTCATGGGCACCAGACTTCACCCGAATCTTGTGGGCAAGACGTTCCCGGTGGGCAACGCCTTCCTCCAGCAAATCCGAATCGGCGTCAATCGCGAGGATGTGGTGCGGGTGGTCATCGATTTCGAGGAGGCGACCGGACACAACATGTTCTTCCTGGAGGATCCGGCGAGGCTGGTCATCGACATCAAGGGGGATGCTCCCAAGGGGGCCCGCAGCGGCGGCGGAGCGGGGGCGAAGCCCGAAGCGTCACCGGGCGACCGGGCCAGCCCGCGACCGCAGACCGCGGAGGTCATGGAGAACGTCGAGGTGAACCAGCCTTTACCCGTCCTCCCGGCCCCGGTCGCGGACCCCACTCCGTCTCCCACGCCGGAGGCGCCAGCGACAAGGTCACCGCCGCGTCAGCTGCCCACGCCACGGGTGGAGGCTCCGCCTCTTTCCAATCCCGTTCACACCCCCAATCCAGCGCCCCGGCCGGGGGCCACGCAGGCTCCCACGCAGACTCCCACCGCGACTCCGGACCCTCCGGCGAAGAATCGCGACGGCACCTACTCCCTGGCCCGCCAGCTCGGCCTGGGCGCTCGACGCATCTGTCTTGACGCGGGCCATGGAGGCCATGACCCGGGCGCCATCGGCAGGGGCGGCACTCAAGAAAAGGACATCACCCTGGCGGTGGTCCTGAAGCTCGAGAAGCTGATTCGCACCCAGCTCGGCGCGGATGTGGTCCTGACCCGCGATACGGACGTGTTCATTCCCCTGGAGGAGAGAACCGCCATCGCCAATGCCTCGGGCGCCGACATGTTCCTGTCCGTCCACATCAACTCCGCCCGAAATCGCACCGGACGCGGACTCGAGACCTACTACCTGAGCTTTGCCAGGAGCGCGGCGGCCGAGGAACTGGCGGCGCGTGAGAACGCCATCTCGCAAGCCACCATGAAGGATCTCAACAATCTGGTGAAGGCCATCGCCACGAACAGCAAGATCGAGGAAAGCCGGGATTTCGCCGGCATCATTCAGAAGAACAACGTCGGCGGATTGTCGCCCTCCTTCCCGGGGGTGTTGGATCGCGGTGTGCACACCGCGCCCTTTTACGTTCTGATCGGAGCCAATATGCCGAGCATCCTCACCGAAGTCGGCTTCATCTCCCATCCCGAAGAAGAGCACTGGCTCAAGTCGAACGCCTATCAGGAGAAGCTGGCCGAGTCGCTCCTGGAGGGCGTCCAATCGTATCTGAGCCAGTTGAATCGCTCTCAGAACACACGGCTGGACGGTCGCGTCGGCGTGCGCGTGCCCGCCAAGGGTCGCTCGAAGCACTGAGCCTCGCCGTTAAGCTCGACCCCTCGTGATGCCAGAAGCCGCCCCGACCCCACTCACGTCGCCGTCGCCGGAGACCGCCGCCACCGCGTCCCCAGCCCCGGCCTCCCCGACTCCTGCGGCCTCGCTCGGTTCCATTCACGCCGCCATTCCCACCCCGTCGCTCAAGCCGAGCGAGGTCATCACCTGGATCAAGCTCGATCGCCCTCGCCTCGAACTTGGACAAATCCTGGTCGGGTCCTTCGTGGTGGTGACCCTCACCCTGCTCGTCGCGGTGGCCGTCGGGATCATCCTGGGTCACTGGCGGGCGAGGACGACCGACACTCACGGCACCCGAGGCCTCAACCTGCGTTGAGACGCGCCGCGTTATTCTTCTTGACAGAGATAACGCATTGCGTTATTCTTCAGGCCTTCCATGCTTCGCCTGATCACCCGCCACACCAACCGAAAACTCTACGATCCGACCGCTCGCCGCTACGTGTCCCTTGCCGATATCGCCGATCTGGTGATCGGGGGTGACTCGGTCAGGGTAATTGAGCACCCCAGCGGGGTCGACGCCACTCCAAGAATCCTGGCCCAGGCCATGGTCGATCTGGTCAAGCGCCGGGCCCAGGCTCTGCCCGTGGGCCTCATGGAAACGCTGGTGCGGCTCACCGGCGGATCGAAGGTTCTCGTCACCGCCGAGGGCTCGACGGCGATCAAGGGGTTGGCGGAGCGCGCGCGCAAGGAGGCGGAAACCATCGCCACCCGCCTGGTTACCCGCGGTCGACTGGGGATCGAAGAGGCCCTTCACCTGCGCAAGGAAGTGGAGGAGGCCATCCACCGTGGCGTTCAGGCGGCGGAGAACGCATCCAGGAAACCCATCGACGCCTTGCGCCCCGGCCAGGCGGTGCGCACCATCGCGGGCCTGGCCCGCGAATTGAAGGCGCTCGAAACCATGGTGACGAAGCCGCCCTCCCACCGGGCCCTTTCCCCGCCTGCGCCCAAGAAGGCTCAGGCCCATCGCCGCAAGTCAACCCACAAATCAAGGAGTTAGAAAGATCATGCCTCGCAAAGCCACCCGCCCCACCCCAAAGACCTCCACGGCCTCCTCGAGAGGCGGCAAGGTCGAACTCGCGGTCAAGGCCGCCCCGAAAAACGCGGAAGCCCGCGTCCAGGCCTTTCTCGAGAGCGGCAAGCCGGCGCTCAAGCGGGCCCAGGCTCTGGTGAGCCAGACCAGCCGACGGCTCTCAAAGCAGACCCAGGCCCTTCGCAGCGACCTCGCCCATCGCGTCTCCGACCTCGGAACGCGGGTGGAGAAGGAGCGGAAGAGCCTCGGCCGGAAGGTGGAAGGCGCGGTGAAGACAACACTCGCCTCCCTCAATATTCCCACCCGTTCCGAGATCAACCTCCTGGCCCGAAGGGTCGAGGAACTTTCGCGCAAGATCGACGGCTTGAAGCGTCGCTAGGAACCACGGAAACAAACCCGAAATCGCTTGAGTGGAGACACTCCGTTTCCGCTTAGGCTACCGCTAGCGATGAAGGTCCCCCGAAGGCGCACGCGACGGAAGTCGAAGATCGCCCTCGTATGCGCGGGCGGCGGCGTCACCGGAGCGCTCTACGAGATCGGGTGCCTCAAGGCCCTTGACGAAACCCTCGACCTGGACCTCACCCAACTTGATTTGTACGTCGGGGTGAGCGGAGGCGCCTTCGTGTCGTCGCTCCTCGCCTCCGGGTTCAGCCCGGCCGAGATCTACCACGAAATCACCACCGGCGGGGCCAGTCCGTTTGGCGTCCCCGGAGCCACTCTCTTTCGGCTCGGTGTCGCGGAGTACGCGCGTCGCGCGTTGAGACTTCCCGCGGCCACCTTGAAGGCCGCCCAGGCCCTCTTCTCAGGCGACACCTCCTCGCCCCGCGATGTCCTCCTCCCCTTTCTCGAGGTCGTCCCGCCCGGGCTCCTCGACAATTCCGGCGTAGAGGAATTTCTGCGAAACCTGTTCGACCGCTTCGCCCGGACGAATGACTTCGAGGAATTAGGCACCCCCCTTCGGATCGTGGCCGTGGATCTCGACCTCGGCGAGACGGTGGCTTTCGGAGACAAGAAACACCGTGCGGTCACCATCTCGCAGGCCGTGCAGGCCTCGACCGCCCTGCCCGGCCTGTACCGGCCGGTGCATCTGAAGGGAAAGGACTACGTGGACGGCGGAGTCACCAAGACCGCGCACATCAATCTCGCCATCCGCGATGGCGCGGATCTCGTCATCTGCGTCAACCCGCTGGTGCCGATCCTGAATGGCGCCCGTCGCGGCTCCATGGGGCCCTTGTCCAGCCATGGCGTCGACACCGTGCTCGGGCAGGTGCTTCGCATCCTTATCCACGGCCGGTTCGAGTACGGGATGGACCGGTATCGGACCGAGCATCCCGAGGTCGACATCCTGGTCCTCCAGCCCACCCGCGACGATCTCACCATGTTCCGCTACGACATCATGAGATACAGCGCGCGTAAGGCTCTCACCCGTCACGGCCGTTTGTCGGCGCTGCAGACGCTGCATGACAAGAAGGAAAAGATTGAAACGACGCTGGCCCGGCACGGGGTACGTTTTCGACACCCCCCCAAGGTCGCGCCGCTGTATGAGAGACCGTCAGACGAACACAAGGCTCAGAGCGCTCAGGTGCTGGCCAAGAGTCTCGACGTGCTCGAACGGTCGCTCACCGCCACGCGGTAGCCGACGAGGCGATCGAGACCTCTCACGAAGTCGCGGTCATCGCAATTCCGGCCGACCCGCCGGCGCCCAGGGCCAGATTTCCGCCGCTCATCGCCAGCGGTTCCGAGCCTAGCAGCCCGTGGTGACCCTCAAATAGCTATACCACTGGAGCGCCGATGCATCCCGGATCGCCGCGTTGCTCGTCGTTGCATATGTTCAATATGCGGCCTCCTCGGCGCCTTGCGCTCCGGGCGCCTCGACGCTCAATCGGCATACCTATTTGAGGGCCACCACACTAGCCAAACCAGATCGATCGACGACGCGCCAGTCGCCCATCGATGATGGTCTGAATCTGGTGCCTGACCTGTTCGGAAAGGCGATTCACCAGGATCGGATCGTCCGCCGCTTCCTTCGGAAAGCGCGAAAGATCGAGCGGCTCGCCGAAATCGATGGACCACTTGGTCGGAAGAGGGATCGTCCCGAGGAGACCAAGCCAGGGGAACGTGGGAGTGAGCGGGAAATAGGGCAGACCAAAGGGACGGCCGATGAAATTCGCCTGGGCCAGATTCGGATGGATCTCCTCCGCGCCCACCACTGCGGTCGGGATGATGGTGGCCCCGGTCGTGAGGGCGATGCGGACAAACCCGCCCCTGCCGAAGCGGGCGAGCTTGTACCGGTTCTTGAAAGGCTTACCCACGCCTTTGACGCCTTCAGGGAACACACCCACCAGCTCGCCGCGTTCCAGAATTCGAATGGCGTTCTCGGGATTCGCGCGAATGGCTCCGCTCCTCGCAAGAAGGGGAGCGAGAAACGGCAGCAAGGCGAACATATCGAGGGCCAGCATCCGGCAGTGTCTGCGGGCGGGATGCTCATGCCGCAAAGCCACGTTGATCATCGGCCCGTCCCAGGGAAGCACCCCGGAATGGTTGGCCACCACGAGAGTGGGGCCGGAGCCGGGCACGCGCTCGATCCCCGTGGTCTCGACCCGCCACCAGACCGCGTACATGAATTCCAGGAAGGGCCGCAGGGTCTCGGTGAACTTGGCGTCGTAGCCGAACTCGTCGGTCTCCTCGGAGTGCCAGGAGAAATGAGCCGCGGCCAGAACCCGCGCGACGCGATCCCACGAAACTCCCTTGAACCCTTGCGCGAACAGTCGGGTGACCTCGACAACGAGGTCTTCGGGGAGCCGCGAACCTGCCTCCGCCGCTCGCAGTCTTGCTTCCAGATCTTCGACCCGTCTCTTGAGGTCCTCCTTCTCCTGGGCCTCAACCGTCCTGGCGCGACGGGTCCTGGCCGCGCGGGTGGCCTTGGTCTCGAAGGGCAGGACTTTCGCGCGAGGCCGAGCGCTCATCGCCCCACCTTCACGGAGGAGTGGGAAGAGTCCCGACTGGCGTTGGTTTCGCGCTCGGGTTCGTGAGACACGGAATGCGCGGCGGGATGCCGGTACGCGATGTAGCTGTCGAGCGCGTCCCGGGTGGAATGGGCGGCGACGAAGCCGAGTTCGCTCTCCGCCCGGGCTCCGTCGGCGATGCACGGATACCGGACATAGTCGATGAAGCCGGAGGGGGCTTCCACGAGGCCGGCGGCGTACAGCGCGTCGGTCGCCCAGTAGGCGACGAGATGCGGCACCGGAGCCGGGACCTTGCCGGAAAGATGGATGCCGGTCGAGAGCGGCACCACGCCCCGCGGAGTGATGTTGAAGGCGCCACGGACCGAGGAGAAGGTGGCCCGCACCAGTGCTTCTTCGGCGTCGTCAGGATGAAGAAGCTGCAACAGCGGGTCATAGCCCAGAAGGGTTGGAACCAGTCGTCGATCGAAGATGCGACTGTAGAACGTCCTGACGCTCGGCCCCAGGAGCGGCGCGAATCGCAAGACCCGCACGGACATTTCGGGATAGCGCTTCGCGAATGAGGCCGCGTGCTCTTCGGCCTCCACCTTGTCTCGCAACCACCCGAGATCGGCCCGGTGCGGGAGGGGCGTGGCCTCACGGATGAGGGCGGGATTCTGTGCGCGAGCGCCGTAGACGAACGTGAACGATCGCATGACGAAGCTCTTCACGTTCGCCGCGGCCGCGGCGGCGAGGACGGCCAGGGTGCCGATCGACTCGAGTTCGTGCGCGTTGGTGGTGTCGCGGCGTGGGTTCGTGAAAAACGCCAGGTGCGCCACGGTCTCGATTCCCTCGGCCTTGAACAGGTCCAGCATGGCCTGATCGGCGGCGGGCTCGGTCAGGTCCACTTTGTGGAAGTGGATCGCGCCCTCCGAGATCGAGGGCTCCGCGACATCGAAGACCACAAGGTCGTCACCGTGCCCATCGCGAATCAGGCGGCGCAGAAACCGTTCGCCCAGAAACGATGAGGCCCCGGTTATTGCGATTCGACCCATGACGCGGTTTGCCTCAGGCCTTTCGGGGCGCCTTTTTCGCCTGTGCCCGGGCCGACGAACGGGCGGGCGACTTGGACGGAGCCGGTTTGGACGACGCCGCCTTGAGGGCATCGAGAGCCTCCCGCAGCTCGCCGACCTGCGCCTCGAGACCTTCCACGCGCGCCTTGAGGCCGCGGAATTCGCCCCGCGTCTGGACATTCAGTCGCTTGAGGGCGAGGGCCACGCCCTCATCGACCTTGCTCCTCCCCACCATGGCCGCCTCGAGGGCCTTGGCCACCGCGGGCTTCTCCAGAAGCTTGCCTGAGACATTCTGGAAGATCGCTTCGCCCTTCTTCAAGACGTCGCCGAAAACCTGTTGAGCCATGCTTTTCTCCAAGGGAATTAGCCCGTCTTGCGGACGGCGGGACGAGGTGAAGCGGCCTTACGACGCGGGTTGCTGCGTCTCGGCTTCGGCGCGGGCTTTGCGTCACCATGCTCAGGCCGGAGAGTGAATGACTCGAGATCCAGTTCTTCGGCGAGGTGCTCTCTGAACGCTCGGGGGCGGAGCGCCCCGGCCTGATGCCCGGTGCGCGCTTCAATCCGCCGCAACGCCTGCTCCCAGGCCCATTCTCGGCGCGCGACCTCGTCCGCATCGCGCACCCGACCGTACTCCTGCACGAAGCGATTGTGGCGGCACAGCATCCGGAAGGCATTCTCGGTATCGGGTCGCCGGATCGGCAGACCGAGAAGCCGGACATCGTTGCCCACGGAATGAACGGGCTGGCCCCACTCCGCGTAGCCGCCGAAGATGGCGCCCAATTTCTCGAGTGCGTTCGCGAGTTTGTGCTCGCCCAGGCGGGTCAGAACGCTCTTCACAATGGGCAGCGTGACATTGCGATAGATGGTGGGATCGGAGAGTCGGACGTTGACGCCCAGCTCTTCCTGGACCGTGCGTACCACATTGTCCGAGCGGATCCGGTTGTCGGTGGCGAGATGAATTCGGGTGCCGATCGCCTCGGGGACGGTGAGGCTCGCGATGATCCCCTGAACGACACGATCCACGGGGACGAAGTTGAGTTCCGCGGTCGGATCACCCGGAAACTGGCCGCCCGCCCATTGCAGCAGCATGCGACGGGGTTTCCCGGCAATGTCGGACTTGAGCTTGTCCGAGATTTCCTTGGCCCGGCCAAAGGCATTCACGGGAGCGTTTACGACCTTGGTATCGCCGCGATTGTTCCCCGTTTCGGAATGCCCGATCACGATGGAGGGCAGGAGCTGGGCCACCCGCAGGCCTTTTTCGATCAGGTGCCGGTCGGTCTCCATCGAGGCCATGGCCTTCGTGAGCTCGTAGAAATTATTGTAGAAGTGGCGCGGGAAGACGAGAGCTTCCTCCTGGGCCATGGCGTTGCGCTTGCGGCCATGGATGTACGAGGTCTCGATGGCCACGTGCTCCACGAAGGGCGAACCGCGCCGTGACTGGAGCGAAAGAGAGAAGCCCAGGGCGTTGATCGACCCGAGGACGTTCGACCGAAACGAGGTCTCATAGGGCTCGTCGAACGAGACCGATGCGGCGCAGTGAATGACGTGGGTGACGCTTTTCGCCAGAGCGTCGTGGTCACGCGTCGACAGGCCGAAGCTAGGCTCCTCGATGTCTCCTTGCACGAAATCGAACTTGGAATGGGCGGCCGCGCTGAGGGCCAGGCGACGGAGGAGCAGCGCTCCTCGCTCAGGAGCGTCAATGACGCGGAGCACGTCGCCGGTCTTTCGGTCCGTGATCTTCTCCGATCGGACGATCGCGGTGACCCGGGCGATCCGCGGATCGGTCGCGGCCTGGAACAAGATCTCCTTGCCCAGAAACCCGGTGGCGCCGGTGAGCAGAATGTGCAGTCTCGGATCCGCCCCGCGCGCTGCCAGTTTCTTGGCCGCGTCCTTTCGCGCCTTGCTCAGCCGGCGCTCAATCTGAGCAGGCGAAAGATGCTTTGGCTCGCGGAACCGGAATGAGTAGTCGCGCGACACCACGCCCAGGAAGTCCTTCGCCCGCTTCTCGAAGGCGCGCCCACCGATGAACAGACTGGCGAACTCAGCGCCCCGACCTGCCATTTCGTTGATGGCCTTGAGGCCGCGTTCCACCGCGCGTTCGCGGCCGGTGGTGCGGATGAAGCCGGAAGCGATGACCTGGGCCGCGACTTCGATCGGGTTCTGGTCGCGATGCGCATGAACGAGAAGATCGTCGGGATCGATCGGCCCGGGAATCTCGCGGCCGGTCGCGCGGTTCACCTTCTCGATGTACCGATTGGGTGAAATGTCCGATTCCCTGGAGTGTGGCCGCGCCATGAGTGAAAGAAGTCTAGCCCCGGGCGCTACCCGCCGCTCACCGGGGGAATGAACACAACCTCATCCCCTTCCGATAGCGGCGCGTCGAACTTCGCATACTTGCGATTGACGGCGGCGGCGAGGTTGGTGCGGCGGGCGGCGAGTTGGCCGCGGGTGTCGAGGCGCAGCAACTCACGCCAGGCGTCCTCCGGCGTCGCGCCGTCGGCCAGGGTGAGCGCCACCTGCTCCCGGCCCAGAGACTCGCGAATCGCAGCGAACAGTCGGACGTGAATGATCATGCGGACTCAGCCCGGCAAGGGAGTGCGCGCGACCCGCCCAGATTGCTCGGCGAGATTGCTTCGGGCCTCTCCAGAACGATGAGGCACTCGCAATGACTGTCGGGGGCTAGCCTTCAACGAGGTCCTGGCCGATGCGGCCCATGGCTCGAAACTTGTCGTAGCGCTCGTCGAGCAGTTCTCTGGCGTTCTTGCCGGCGAGATCGGCAAGCTGCCGGGCAAGAACGATCCGGACCGCTTCGAAAGTCGCATCGTGATCGGAGTGAGCGCCGCCCGGCGGTTCCTCGATGATCTCGTCGATCAGGCCCAGCGCCTTCAAGTCCGGCGCCGCTACCTTCATGGCCTTGGCCGCGTCCGCAGCACGTGCCGCGTCGCGCCAGAGGATCGACGCGCAACCTTCGGGAGTGATGACCGAGTACACCGAATTCTCCAGCATGTTCACCCGATTGCCCACCGCGATGGCGAGAGCCCCGCCGCTGCCGCCTTCCCCCACCACGGTCACAATCACCGGCACGGTGAGCTTGGCCATCTCCCGCAGGTTGAAAGCAATCGCCTCGGCCTGACCGCGCTCCTCCGCGTCGAGCCCGGGATAGGCGCCGGGCGTATCCACCAAAGTCAGGATCGGCCGGTTGAACTTCTCGGCCATTCGCATGATGCGCATGGCCTTGCGATAGCCCTCGGGTTTCGGCATGCCGAAGTTCCGATAAATCTTCTGCTTGGTATCCCGCCCCTTCTGGTGGCCCATCACGCAGACCGCCTGCCCGTCGAAGCGCCCAAAGCCCGCCACGATGGCGGGATCGTCGGCAAAGCGCCGATCACCTTTCACTTCGACGAAATCGGTCAGTAGAGCGCCGACGTAGTCGAGGGTGTAGGGCCGGTTCGGGTGCCGAGCCACCAGGGTCCGTTGCCAGGAGGTCAGGGTGGCGTAGACCTCCCTGCGGTCCTGGTCGAGCTGGGCCTTCAGAACTGCGGCCTCTCGCTCTTTTCCTGGGTCGCCGCGGTAGGCCCGCAACTCCTGCAGGCGCTTCAGCCTCTCGGCGAAGGGCGCTTCGAAATCAAGATCAGCCATTTTGAGTCGTCTAGTCTTTCAAACTCGGATGCATCTGGCAAAGCGCCAATGCGCCTTCAGAACACTACCGCGGAGCCGTCGGTGGGGGCGCCGCGGGCGCTGGACCCATCTGCTTTTTGAAATTCTCCTTGTCGATGGCTTTCTCGTAGGCGGATTCGGCGGTGATCCTGCCCTCTTTCACGTACCGGGCGAGAGCCTGATCCATGGTCTGCATGCCCAGCGCCCCGCCGGTCTGGATCATCGAATTGATCATCGAGATCTTCCCTTCGCGGATCAGGTTCGAGAGCGCAGAGGTGGATACCAGGACCTCGTTGGCGGCGCAGCGGCCCTTGCCGTCCGCGGTCTTGAGGAGCTGCTGAGCGACCACGGCCTTCAGCGAATCGGCCAGCATGACTCGAACCTGTGGCTGTTCATCGGCCGGGAACGCGTCGATGATTCGGTCGATGGTCTTCGAGGCCGAGTTCGTGTGGAGGGTCCCGAAAACCAGAATCCCGAGTTCCGCCGCGGCCAGAGCGAGGCGGATGGTCTCCAGGTCGCGCATCTCGCCGACCAGAACGATATCGGGATCTTCGCGAGCCGCCATCTTGAGGGCGGAGGAGAACGACTTGGTGTGCGACTTCACCTCGCGTTGCGAGATCAAGGATTTCTTGTTGGGATGAACGAACTCCAGAGGATCCTCGATGGTGATGATGTGGGCTTCGCGGTTCTCGTTTATGTGGTCGATGATCGCGGCCAGAGTGGTCGACTTGCCAGAGCCGGTGGGCCCGGTCACGAGAACCATGCCGCGGCGGGTCTCGGCGATCGCGCGGACTCCCGGCGGCAGCCCCAACTGGTCCATGGTCAGGATCTTGGTGGGGATGACGCGCATGACCGCGCCCATTCCCCGATGCTGCCACAAAACGTTCACTCGGAACCGCGCGGCTCCATCGGGAAGTTCGTAGGCGAGGTCCAGGTCCAGATTTTCAAAGATCCGGGCCTTCTGCCCCGGGGCCAGTATCTCGGTGATGATGGCTTCGGAGCTTTCGCGGGTGAGGACGGGCTCATCCATGGGCACGAGTTCGCCGCGGGTTCGAAGCAGAGGCGGACGGCCGACCACCAGATGAAGGTCGGAGGCTCCGCCCTCGATCATCTTGCGCAACAGTCTCTCGAGTTCAGGCGTGGCCATCACTACTTGCCCTCCGGCTTAACGGGAGGACGAGGGCTGACCCCGGTCGGCGCGCCAGGACGGGCCGACGCTCCCGTGGAACGAGGGGGCGCTCCGCCAGGCGCCTGTGGACGGGGCGCCATTCCTGGGCTCGCCGGACGAGGCAATCCGCCTGGGGGCGCGCCGGGCGCGGCAGGCCGCGAGGTAACGCCTGTGGCCGAAGCGGCGGCAGGAGGGGGGGGCGGCGGAGCGGCTGGAAAGGCCTTGGGATTGAGCGCGTTCTTGAGCGCCACGTCGAGGGTAATAAGACCCGCCCTCAGATGTTCAAGCAGTGTGTCGTCCATGGTGCGCAGACCTTGGGACTTACCCATCTGCATGATGTTCGGAATCTGAAAAGTCTTGCCGTCCTTGATGAGATTGGCGAGCTGAGTGCTGCCCAGCAACAGTTCGTACGCAAGGATCATGCCCGTGCCGTCCGCTCGGGGCAGAAGACGCTGGGAGAAAACGGCCTTCAAGGATTCGCCCAGCATGGCGCGGATCTGGTTCTGCTGGGCCGCCGGATACGAGTCGATGACCTTATCGATGGTCTTGTGAGCCGACGACGTGTTCATCGAGCCGATGACCAGATGGCCGGTCTCCGATGCGCTGATGGCGAGCGAAATCGTCTCCAGGTCGCGCAATTCACCGACCATGATCACGTCCGGATCTTCGCGTAGAGCGGCTTTGAGCGCATTCCCGTAGGACTTGGTGTGGGTGTTGAGCTGGCGCTGATTGATGGCGCCCTTCTTGATCGAGTGGACGAACTCGATCGGGTCTTCCGCGGTGAGGACGTGATGGGCGCTCTCGGTGTTGATCAAGTCGACCATGGCCGCGAGCGTCGTCGACTTCCCCGAACCGGCGGCGCCGGTGACCAGAATCAGTCCCTGATGATTCTCGCAGACCCTTCTCATGCTCTCGGGGATGCCAAGCTCCTCGAAGCCCGGCAGATCGAGCTTCACCACCCTGAAGCAGGCATCCAGGCCCTTCCTCTGCTGAAAGGCATTGGACCGAAAGCGCGCGAGCCCCGGGATTTCGTAGGCGAAATCGAGCTCCCACTCAGCCTCGAGATGTCGGCGTTGTTCCGGGCTCAGAATCTCGTTGACCAGCTTCGCGGTCTGGTCGGCGGTGAGCGGCTGATACGGAAGCTTCTTGAGCTCGCCGAACTGCCGGAGAATCGGCGGCATTCCCACGGAAAGATGAAGGTCGCTCGCCTTCTGGTCCACTGCGGCCTTGAGAAGGACATCGATACTCGCCATTGCTAGAAGCTCTCCAGAAAAAGACCGGGCCTAATACCTTAACCCCTCGGGCCTCCGAAGGGATGGGCAAACGCTGTGCTCGGCATCATGAGCGAGCGCTCGTAAGCCTCCGACGTCCTACGGACGTGAGCATGGCGGAGAAACCCCAATCGTCAACGCGAGATCAATCACGGACTCCGTCCGTGACTTGTGAGAAAAACTCACCACCGTCATTGCGAAGGACCCGTCCTGTTTTCGTGGACTGAAGCAATCTCGCCGTCCTGCCGAGACTTCTTCGTCCCATGCACTCCGACGTGGTTCTCGCAGTGACGTGGAAAAGTCTGAAATAGGCCGCTTTCGGACGAATTCTCAGCAAGAACGGTGGAGTTTGTCGGGGACTCAAGTGATCTCGCCGACATCCTCGCGGGTAGCCCCACATCCGAAACCGAGTGCCGCAACGCGTGGGGCCTTGGTTCAGGCCGAGCGAGACAGCCGGACCGTGCCGGAGCCGGTCAGCGCCTCCAGCTGGCTGACCAGGTCTGCGCCCAGCTTCACCCGCAGCTTGTCGTCGACCCGCACCAGCGCCACGAACTCCGTGGGGCGATGGACTTCGATCGACACCGCGATCTCGCCCGGATGGTTCGATAGAACACGCTTGATCCCGGCCATGACCGCCTCCGGCAGGATTCCAAGATCCACACGCACGCGAATGGAGCGGGCCAGCATCCGCAGCGTCGAATCGAGAGGCGCCAGGTCCGAGACGATGAGCCGCGGACGTTCGTCTTCGTCCTTCATGTCGAGCTTGCCCTTGACTAGAAATGACTCGTCATCTTTTACTTTCGTCCCGCACTGGCGGAACGCCTCGGGGAAGATCAGAGCCTCGACGCTGCCTTCGAAGTCGTCGATCTGGCAAGTGGCCATGCGATCCCCCTTCTTGGTCTTGAGTAGGCGCAGGCCCGACATCAATCCCATCACGGTGACGTCGCCGGGCTGGCGTGACTGCAGGAGGCTGCCGATGGTGCCGCTCGCGAACTCCAGAATCTCGGCCTTGTACCGCTCGATGGGATGGCCGGAGAGATAGAAGCCCAGGCTTTCCTTCTCAAACGTGAGCCGCTCGCCTTCCGACCAGCGCGGAACGTCCGACAATGCGCTGCGCCGCCCCGGCGTCGCCACCGGCTCGAGGCCGTCGTCCATCAGTCCAAAAAGATTCGACTGCCCGGCTTCGCGATCGGCGCGCAGACGGGCGGCCCGGTCGAGCGACGCCTCCAGTTCGGCGAAGAGAACATGGCGACGAGTGTCCACCGAGTCGAGTGAGCCGCTCTTGATGAAGCTCTCCACCGCGCGCTTGTTGGCGGTCTTCAGGTCCACGCGCGACGCGAAGTCGTCAAGCGACTTGAATGGACCTTCCTTCCGCGCGGTGACCACCGCCTCGGCCGCGCCCTCGCCCACGTTCTTGACCGCGGACAGAGCGAAACGCACCGCGCCGTTCTCCACCGTGAAGTCGGCCAGCGACGCGTTCACGTTCGGCGGCAAAACGGTGAGGCCCAGATCCCGCGCCTCCGCCTGGTACGCGACCAGCTTGTCGGCATTCGCCTTTTCCATGGTGAGCAACGAAGCCACGAAGTACGCAGGGAAATTCGCCTTCAGATAGGCGGTCTGATACGCGATCCACGCATAGGCCGCGGAGTGCGACTTGTTGAAGCCATAGCCCGCGAACATTTCGATCTGATCCCAGATCTTGGTGGCCTTCTTCTCCTGGACCTTGTTGGCGACACAGCCCATCACGAATTTCTCGCGCTGCGCCTCCATGACGGCAGCGCTCTTCTTGCCCATGGCCTTCCGCAGAATGTCGGCCTGAGCCATGCTGAAGCCGGCGATGGCCGAGGCGATCTGCATGACCTGTTCCTGATAGACCATGACGCCGTACGTCTCGCCCAGGATCTTCTCGAACGCGGGATGCTCGTAGGTCACCTTGGTCTGGCCATGCCGTCGCTTGATGAAGTCATCGATCATCTGCATCGGGCCCGGCCGATACAAAGCGTTGAGCGCGGTCAGATGCTCGAGCCGGTCGGGCTTGAAGCGCCGGAGCTGATCCTTCATTCCGTCCGACTCGAACTGAAAGACGCCGTTCGTCTTGCCGGTGGAGAAAAGCTCGTACGTCTTGGCGTCGCCATCCTGCAGCATCGACGGATCGACCTTCTCGCCGGTCTGCGCCTCGATCATCTTCACGCAGCGGTCGATGAGGGTCAGCGTCGACAAGCCCAGGAAATCCATCTTGAGCAGCCCGATCTCCTCGACACCCTTCATGTCGAACTGGGTCACCACCGAATCGGTGCCCGGGAATTTGTAGAGCGGGACGAGGGTGGCCAGAGGCACCGGCGAGATCACAACGCCGGCCGCGTGAGTCGACGCGTGCCGGGTGGTGCCTTCCAGACGTTTCCCGATGTCGATAACCCGCCGGGTCAGCTCCTCCTTCTTATAGGCGTCGGCCAACGCAGGCGAATCCTCGAGAGCTTTCTCGAGGGTCATTCCCAAATCCGCCGGCACCATCTTGGCGATCCGGTCGCTGTCCGAAAACGACAACTCCAGCACGCGCGACACGTCGCGCACCACCGCCTTCGCCTTCATCGTCCCGAAGGTAATGATCTGAGCCACGTTCTCTCGCCCGTACTTCTGGGTGACGTACTCGATCACTTCAGAGCGCCGGTTCTCGCAGAAGTCGATGTCGATGTCAGGAGGGCTGATGCGTTCCTCGTTGAGGAACCGCTCAAAGATGAGGCCGTGCTCCATCGGATCGATGTCGGTGATCTTCAGGACGTAAGCGACCAGGCTCCCCGCCGCCGAACCACGGCCCGGGCCCACGGGAATCCCGCGCCGGTGCGAGAAGTCGATGAAGTCCCAGACAATCAGGAAGTAGCCCGAGAAGCCGACGCGATGGATGACGCCGATTTCGCGAGTGAGCCGCGCCTCGTAGTCGGCCAGCGAGATCTTCAGACGCCCCGAGGCTGCAAGCTGCTCCAGCATCTTCAGGCGCTCGGCATACCCGTCGCGCGCCACCTTCTCGAAGTACGTCTCGATGGTGTAGCCCGCAGGCACATCGAATTTCGGCAGTTTCAGCTCGGTATCGAGCTTGAACTCCACCATGTCGGCTATCTTCACCGTGTTCGAAAGCGCCTCGGGCACATGGCCGAAGAGCGCCTCCATCTCGATCCCGCTCTTGACGTAGAACTCGTTGGTTTCGAACTGGAACCGATTCGGATCGGCCAGTTTCTTGCCGGTGCCGATGCAGAGCAGAACGGCATGCGCCTCATGGTCGTCCTTGTGAAGGTAATGCGCATCGTTCGTGGCCACGAAGGGCAGCCCCGTCTTCTTCTGGATCCGCATCAGACCCTTGTTCACCTTGGTCTGCTCGGGGATCTTGTGATCCATCAGCTCCAGGTAGAACCGGTCCTTGCCGAAGATGTCGCAGAACTCCATCACCGACTTGATGGCCCCCGCTTCGTCGTCCCTCATCAGCGCCTGCGAAATCTCGCTGGCCAGGCACCCGGAGAAGCCGACGAGGCCCTTGCTGTACTGAGCCAGAACCTCCTTGTCGATGCGAGGCCGGTGATAGAAGCCCTCGGTGTAGCCGATGGACGAGAGTTTCGCCAGGTTGTGATAGCCCTCGTTCGTGGTGGCGATCATCCCCAGGTGGTTATACGCGTTCGCGATCCCCCCACCGCTCTTCTCGAGGCGAGAGCCGAGGGCCACATAGCTCTCACACCCGATGATCGGCTTGATCCCCGCTTTCTTGCACGCCGCCGCCCAGCCAACGGCCCCAAACATCGCACCATGGTCGGTAATGGCCATCGCCGACATCCCCATCTCCTTGGCGGCCTTGGCCAGCTCATCCAGATGGCAGGCCCCGTCGAGAAGGGAGAACTCAGTGTGAAGATGAAGATGAACGAATTCAGGAGCGGCCATGGAGGGGGACGGAGTTTAGCCGGGGGTCCTCCTCCGTCATTGGAGCCGTGGACGGACTTCGTCCGTGACGTTTGGGAGAAACGGCGAAGTGGGTGGACTCTACCGTTCGGGATTTCAGCAGCTATGGCCGACGCCGTTCTGGTACTTCGTGTCCGGTTGCGAGCGTGGCTCCGAGTCTGGTCTGACATTTTTGGTGAGGTCGCGGAATTCAATGTTCCGTGGGACTTTCCCGTTCAGCAGTGTGGTCGTTCCGATCACTCGGGCTGGGATCCCAATAACCAATCAGAGGAGCCCACCCATGGGAAAGAGTAACAGAGGAACACAAGATCTGCGGGTCGTGAAT
>JAENWE010000049.1 GCA_016650185.1 Vicinamibacteria bacterium
GCGAACTCGACGAGGGTGGAGAGATGCCGGCCAGGGTCTCCCAAGGGCCGAAAGCGGGTGAGAGGCAGCGAGAACAAACGCTCGCGCAGGAAGACGATCTCATCGGCCCGGGAGAGAACCCGAAAATCGGCGGGCAGGCCGGCAGCAAAGCAATGCTCGCGCAGCATCCGATCGCCGAAGGCGTGGAAGGTGGCGATGAAACTCTCGGTGTAGCCGTAAGGTACCAACTGGTCGACGCGCTCGGACATTTCCCGCGCCGCCTTCTCGGTGAAGGTGAGGGCGAGGATTTCCTCCGGCCTCGCTCGCTTCGTGGTGATCAGATGGGCGATGCGCCGGGTGAGAACCGTGGTTTTTCCGGTGCCCGCGCCCGCCACGATGAGCAACGGACCCTCGCCATGAAGCACTGCGCCGCGCTGGGCCTCGTTCAGTCCCTGGAGGATGATCTCTTCGCGCGTGGGCGTTTCGGTTTCGATGTCCGCCATGAACTCAAGAGTAGCCGGGCCCACGGTTGGGGCGGGTCCCCTCTTTCGGATCGCCAGCTACCGAAGGCCGGCCAGAAGAGAACAGATCGCGTCCATGGCGTCCGTGGCTTCTTTGGAGGGCCGGGTGTGGTGGTTCACAATGATCGAAAACGCCAGGTGGCGGCCTGAGGTGGAATCGACATAGCCGGCGAGAGCGTTCACGTGTGCGATGGAACCGGTCTTGGCGAAAACTCGTCCCTCCGCCTCGGTTCCCTTCATCCGGCGCTTTAAGGTTCCGTCGGTTCCCCCGATCGGCAGCGAATCCTTGAACGCCTTGGCCAGGGGATGCGTCGCCATGGCTACCAGAAGATCCACTTCAGCGCGCGCGGTCACCAGGGCCGACCGCGACAAGCCCGACCCGTCATACATCGCGGTTCCCTCGGAGCGAACCCCCAGTCGTTTCAAAAAGAGGGCCAGCCCGCGCAGGCTGGCTTCGACCGACGCGTCCTTGAAAACGCCCAGGCCCAGACGGCGCAGCAGGACTTCGGCGTGCAGGTTCTGGCTTTCCTTGTTGACGATCCTGATCTGTTCCGCGACCTCGGGCCCACGGACGGAGGCCAGAGGCCTGAGGGACTCGGGCAATGGATCTCTCGAGATCCGCGCCCCGTCTCGGACGATCACGCCGCGCCGAGCGAGCGCCTCCGCGAAAAGCGTGGTCGCGAAGAGGCTCGGTTCCGGAGCGGCCACCGCCCCGGTCCACGCCGCTCCGAGCCGGGGCAGCGTACCCTCGATGATCACGTGGCGGGATCCGAGGGCCCGCGACAGGGAGATGCTGGCCCTGCTGCCCTCGGCCGAAGTCCGGGTTCGGTTCTCAACGTCGATGAAGGCGGTGAGAGGTTCCACGGTCAGTAGCGTCGGCTCGCCCTCCCGTTCTCCTGGTCCGAGGCGAAGGCGAAGCGCGCCATCAAAGGCGGTCAGGGATGAAACTGTGGCGCCGTAGGACCATAGGAGGTCGTCGGCTGTCCAGTTCTCGGGAATCGCCTGGTCGGTGAAAAGACCGTCGTAGCCGATGAGCCGTCCTTCAATCCTGGTGATGCCCGCATCGTGAATGTCGTTCGCGAGCTGATCGAAAGGACCCTTTCCACCCCGCCACTCCGATCGGTCGGACAGGTTCGGGTCGCCCCGGCCGATGAGATACACATCACCCAGAACGCGGCCGAAGGCGTCGAGGCGGCCCGCCGTTTCGACGGAGGTCGGGGCGGGCACGGTCCCCTGACCCTCCGCATCCAGGAGAGCCGCGGTGGTGAAAAGCTTCATCGTGGACGCGGGCTTTACGTTGAGGGTCGCGTTTCGTTCGAACACCACGCGCCCGGTCTCTAGATCCCTGATATCGATGGCCACCGTGGCCGGCCCGAACACCTCGCGTTTCAGGATCTCATTGATGGCTTGGGTCAGGTGATCGGGGGCCTTCGCCATCGCCTCAGGGGCCGGGTTGAGCACGGACGCGCACAAAAGGGCGCCGCCGAACGCGGCTCGGAGAGTTCGCTTCATGTCCTGTCCACCTCGTCCCTGATCACGGCTTCGGCCCGGGTGGCGATCGCCTCCAGGGGGTCCGCCCCCTCCTCGATTTCAAGGGCTTCGTGAATTTTCACCCGCACCTGGCCGGGAGTGATGCGCCCCCGTCTGACCACGTCCTTCAACCCGAGAAGACTCACGGGCACCACCGGCGCTCCGGCTTCCATGGCCAGCTTGAAACTGCCACGTTTGAAAGAACCCATGGACTCGTCACCGCTTCTCGTGCCCTCCGGGAAAAGGGCAACCGACACGCCGTTCCTGATCCGCCGGGCCGCGGCGCCCAGGCTTCGACGCGCGCTGAATGCTCTGGAGCGGTCGATGGGGACGTGTCGGCCGGCCACCAGGAAGAGTCCCAGGAGAGGCACATAGAAAAGAGAGCTCTTGTAGACGATCCGAAACGGCCGGGGAAGAGCAAGAAACAGGATGGGAATATCGAGCGCACTGACATGGTTCGACACAAAGACCACCGGACCTTCGGGCAGTGGAGCCAGCTGTTCCAGAGTGATCTGGACACCCGCGGCCCCCAGGATGGCTTTGGCCCAGACCCTGGCGACCGCGAAGCCTATGGCGCCGTCCCTTCGAAACGGCCAGGCCAGGATGCCGATGGGCGCCAGAACCAGATTGCCGAGGAAGGCGGCGACTATGGCGAGCCACAGTCGAATCAAAGAGAGGCGATCCGATCCACCGAGGCGAATGCTTCGGACCTATTCGACCCGGTTCGAAGTTCCGTTCGCGAGTGCTGGAAGAGCCTCGGCGGTCTGTCGTGCGGCGAGCGGGACCTCTTCGGTGTCCTTGGTGGAAGCACTCAGGTCGGCGCCGTTTCGCGCCTCGCTCCTTCGCAGAAGGGGTTTCGTGTCCTTCCGGGAGAGGTCATCGGATGGCGCCTCCGGCCAGCGGACGAAGATCATCTTGCCGGCGGCGGTCTGGAGAACGGTGGTGACGTTGACGTCGATGGTTCGCCCGAGCGCCTTACGACCCCCCTCCACCACCACCATGGTCCCGTCGTCGAGGTAGCCGACGCCCTGGCCGTGCTCCTTTCCTTCTTTGCTGACGAAGACCCGCATGGGCTCGCCGGGCAACACCAGCGGCCGCAGGCAGTTCGCGAGGTCGTTGATATTGAGGATCTTCACGCCTCGCAGCTGCGCGACTTTGTTCAGGTTGAAATCGTTCGTGACGATCTTGCCTTCCATGCGGATCGCCAGCTCGATCAGTTTCAGGTCGACCTCTTTCACTTCGGGGAAGTCGGTGTCGACGATCTGAATGGCTATCACCGGATTCTTCTGGATGCGCTGAAGCATGTCCAGGCCGCGACGTCCCCGGTTCCGCTTCAAAGGATCGGACGAGTCCGCTACCTGCTGAAGCTCGACGAGAACGAACTGAGGGATCACCAGCGGGCCTTCCATGAAGCCGGCGTCGGCAATCTCCGCGATACGACCGTCGATGATTACCGACGTGTCCAGGATCTTCGGGGTGAGCGCAGCCGCGAGCGTGTCGGCCTGGGCTTCCCAGTCGGCCCTCAAACGCGACAGGGAGAACCGGCTGGCATGTCGTGCGCCGGTGGAGAGGCCGATCCAACCAAGACCCACGGCGAGCGCCACTCGGCCCGCGGTCTCCAGGGCAAGGCCTCCGGACGAAAGAGCGCTTCCCGAAAGCAATGCGAGCACGAGACCCACCAGAAGCCCGAAGGTTCCCGCAAGCACCTGTCGCGGCGCGCTCCGGCCCACCGCCGTTTCGAGGCCGAGGACGACGCCAAAGACGGCCACGCCCAACAGCGCCCCCAGGATCGGTGAGGGAGCTGCCCAGTACCCAGCCACGGCCAAGATCGCGAGGACCAGGAGACGGCCAAACCCTGTCAGCATTTTGATAAGACCTAGAATGAGAACGGTTCGGAGGATACCGAACGCGCGGAATGCGCCCGAGTTTATGAGAAAAACCCCAGAGCGTGGAGGTCGTGAACGTGCCCAATGTTTCTGCAAGGGGTTTGGCCCTGCCCCCATCGCCCATCCGAAAGCTGGCTCCCTACGCCGAGGCGGCTCGGGCCCGTGGCGTCAAGGTGTTCCACCTGAACATCGGTCAGCCCGACCTCGAAACCCCGAAGGTCATGCGCGACCGCCTGAAATCACTGGATCCGGTGATCGCTTACTCTCCCTCCGCGGGCACGCCGCAGTATCTTTCGGCCCTGTCCGGCTACTACGCGTCGCTCGGCCTCAAGATCGAAGCGACCAACCTCGTCGCCACCACCGGAGGCAGCGAGGCTGTCTTGTTCGCTTTCCTCTGCCTGGCCGAGGTGGGCGACGAAGTGATCGTAGCCGAGCCCTTCTATACGAACTACAGCTCGTTCGCGGCCATGACCGGCGTGACTCTGGTGCCCGTTCAATGTCGCGGCGAGGAAGGCTTCCACCTGCCTGCGATAGAGGCCTTCGAGGCGGTCCTGACCAGGCGCACGCGCTTCGTTCTCCTTTGTAACCCCAATAACCCGACAGGTACCGTCTATTCACGGGAAGAGACTCAGCGGGTCGCCGATTTTTGTCGCGACCACGATCTGTTCCTCGTTTCCGACGAGGTCTATCGGGAGTTCGTCTACGACGGCCTGGTGGCCACCTCCGCGCTTGACCTCGAAGGCTGCGAGGATCGCGTGGTCGTGGTCGACTCGCTCTCGAAACGGTTCAGCGCCTGCGGGATTCGTCTCGGCTGTTTCGTGTCGAGAAACTCAGACGTGATCGCCGCGGTGACACGCGCGGCCCAGGGCCGGCTGTCTCCGCCCGGGCTCGCGCAGGTTCTCGCCCTCGGCATGTCGGAGATCGGTCCGGATTACTACGCGAGCGTCCGCGCCGAGTATCAGAAGCGTCGCGACGTCATCTTTGAAGAACTGTCCAGGCTGAAGGACGTCTTCCTGCAAAAGCCGGAGGGCGCTTTCTACGTGGTGGCCCGGCTCCCGGTAAAGGACAGCGATGATTTTGCCCGTTTCCTGCTCGAGGGTTTCTCCTTCGAAGGCGAAACCGTAATGGTGGCCCCGGCCGCCGGGTTCTATTCGACGCCCGGCCTCGGCGGCAATGAAGTGAGACTGGCCTACGTCCTCAATTGTGAGGACCTGCGCCGATCGATCCGGATTCTTGGCGAAGGGCTCACCGCCTACTTGAAGCGTGAGGCTTGACGGAGTCCCGTCGGGACTACAATGCCTTCGCCCGTTTTTCGGGCTCGTCCCTTTCCGGACCTGATGGAGGTGCGTCATGGCTGATCAATTCACGGAAGTCACGACTCAGGGTTGGATGAGTCGTCTGGGTGGCGCCATCAAGGGCGTCCTCGCCGGCGTCTTCTTGTTCCTTGTTTCGTTCCCCCTGTTGTGGTGGAACGAAGGGCGCGCGGTTCAGACATACCGAAGCCTCCAGGAGGGCCGAGGGGCGGTGGTGACGGTGAAGGCCGACCCGCCCGATCCGGCGAATGACCAGAGGCTGGTTCATGTGAGCGGTCTGGCCACGACCAGCGAGACTTTGGGCGACCCCTTGCTCGGGGTGTCCGCTCAGGCCATCCGCCTGACCCGCAAGGCGGAGACATTTCAGTGGACCGAAGACGAGAAAAGCGAGAAACGCAAGAAGGTCGGCGGTTCCGAGGAAACGGTGACGACCTACAGCTACTTGAAGAAATGGCAGGAGGGTCTGGTCGCCTCCGATTCCTTCAAGGATCCCTCAGGCCACGCGAATCCGCCCAGTCTGCGGATCGAGAGCGCGTCCTGGCAGGCGAGCGATGTCCGGCTCGGGGGGTTCCAGCTTTCAGACCAGCTGGCCTCCAGGATTTCCCGCACGGAGACCGTTCCGGTATCCCAGGAAGCGATCGATCGTCTCCCCGGGGCGCTGCATGTCCAGGCGCGACTGAACGACCTGGGCATCTACATCGGCGCCGATCCCGGGGCGCCCGAGGTTGGAGACATCCGGGTGACCTTCAGCAAAGTGCCGCCCGCGGACGTGAGCATCGTCGCCCAACAGACGGGCAGCAGGCTTGGCCCATTCCAGACCCAGGCCGGCGATCAACTCGAGATGCTGGAGGCCGGCATCGTCTCTCCCGACAGCATGTTCGCGAGCGCCGAGCAATCCAACACGATGCTGACCTGGGGCCTGCGTGTGCTGGGCTTCTTCCTGATGATGATGGGCCTGCTGCTCGTGATGCGCCCGCTGCGGGTGCTGGCCGATGTCGTGCCCTTCGTCGGCACTTTGGCCGGCATCGGCCTCGGGTTGATTGCCTTCACCGTGGCCACACCCCTCACCCTCCTCACCATCGCGCTGGCCTGGATTGCCCACCGTCCGCTTCTCGGCATCGGCCTGCTGATTCTGTGCGGGGTGACCTTCGCCTTTCTGGCCATGCGGGTGCAGAAGCGCCGCGCATCCCTGGCGCCGGCACTGGCGTCGGCGAGGTGATCGGACACCCGCGGAGCGGGTCAAGGCCCTCGCCACGGTTGAGTGATCGAGACGTCATGCGCGGAGCGCATGGAAGGATCGAGGAGTGGCGGGGTGGACGGGACTTGAACCCGCGGCCTCCGGCGTGACAGGCCGGCGTTCTAACCAACTGAACTACCACCCCGCGTGAACGGCGGAGTCTACCAGATCGAATCAGGCGCGAAGCCCTGGCGACGCCTCGAGGGGACCCCCTCGCCGCTTTGTTTTGGTGGGCGGTGCAGGATTCGAACCTGCGACCTGCGGCGTGTAAAGCCGACGCTCCACCGCTGAGCTAACCGCCCCCAGGAAGGGACAAGAAGTCTAGCAGTCCAAGAGTCGATCAGGCCTTGGCGGGAGGCGGCGCGGGGCTGGCTTCGATCAGCCCCTTCTCGGCGCGCTGCTTCACCTCGTTCTTCTCGCGAATGCGCTCGCATAGGACGGAAAGCACGCCCCGGACAACCTCCGAGTTGCTGGCCATCAACTCCAAAAACGCCTCCCGGTCCAACCGAAGCAGGTGGGCGTCCGTTATGGCGGTAATGGACGCCGATCGCGGCTCGGGATCGAGAACCGCGAGTTCGCCGAACACCATCTTGTCCCTTAGCCGTTTGAGATCCAGATCCCCGTCATGAACCTTGACCTCGCCATGGACGATGACGTAGAGACTTTCGCCAGCGTCGCCCTTGTGGAAGATAACCTCCCCGGCCTTGAACCGGACCTCCTCGGCCAGGGCGGCCACGTCGGCCAAAACATCCTCCGCGGTGCGCGCGAACATCGACACGGCCTTCAGAGTGATGACTTTTTCGATCAGCAGCATTGGTTCTCCCGTCTTCGCGGGAATCTGGCCCCGAATGGTCCCCAGACTCCATAGTCCGATTTCCGAAAAGTTGGCCCCGACTGACGTGCCCAGAAAAGTCTCGATGACTTCCGCCAAGCCGGGGTTGTTCATTCGCGGCGCCGCCTCCAGAGCGGCGGCCCGAATCCAGTACTCAAGCCCGAGCGAGGGGTCCTGTAAGACTGCGGTCACCAGCTCAAGCGCGCCCATAGGGGTGAGACCCAGCGCCGCGGTGAGCTCCGGAGTGAGGGCGCCGCTCTCACCCTCGATCGCGGGCATGAAGAGAGATCTCTCCTCCCGGGAGAGAACCACGTCCAGAATCTCCTGAGCGTAGGCTCGCCGATCCTTGTGGGCTCCGTCGATGTGAGCGCGAACCGCCAGCAGGGCTTTGGGATCGCGCGTGAACCCCAGCAGCATCAAGATGCGTTCCCGGGTGTTTCGATGGGACCCGATCAGGGCTCGACGCAACGTCTCCGTCTCCACCGCCGCCCCCAGGTCCAGCACCTGGAACAGGGTCTTGAGGGCGACCCGCGCCTCCTGGCGGGCCAAGTTCTCCAGGCGTCCGCGGTCCTCAGCGCTTGAGGCGACGAACCGGTTACGAGCCAGCGCGCGAATCACGTCCTGACGCACCGCCACATCGTCAACATCGACTTTGCGCAATAGAAAGGCGGAGGCATCGTTGGTTCTTATGCGGCTGATCGCCGCAACCACGCCTCGTCGGACGTCGCTGCGAGAGGCCTTTTCGAACGCGTTGATCAACGGAGGAAGGGCCACCTCTCCAGAGAGGGCGAGGGCGGCTCTGGCCGCCCCGAGAACGCCGCGCTGGTTGAGTCGATGAATCAACAGGGGAATGAGTTCGGGATCTTTGAGCTGACCCGCCGCAAAAAGAGCGAGCCGGCTCACGTCGACGTTCTCATCCTCGATCAGGGCTTTGAGCAAGGGGGTTTCGGTGTGGGAGCCGACCAGGCGCAACAGTCGAGCGCTCGCGGAGCGTTGGTCCGCTAGAGACGAGCGCGCCATTTCCTGAATTCCCGCCATCCCTTCCACGCTCCCCATGCGCACCAGGCCCAGGAGGGCTGCCTCTCGAAGGGCGACCACCGTGCTTCGGGCGTGGATCATCATCTGATCCTTGGCTGCAACCCCTTCCACCGCGGAGAGTGCCCTAAGGGCCAGAGCACGCAGGGGAATCTCGGCTTCGAGTTCGAGCCGGTCTCTCAAAGTCGTCGCGATTCCCTCCGGCCGGTGAGCCTCGATTCGCTCGAGGGCGGCCCGTCTGACCTCCCTGGCCGGATGACTCGCGAGGTCCGCGAGCATGGGATTGAGGGCGGTCGGGGCGTGGTCGCCCAGAATCTGGAGGGCGGCGAGCGCATCCTCTCCCGAGCCCGTCTTCAGGGTTTCCAGCAGGGCGGCGACGGCCTGATCATCGTCGAAGGCCAGGGCCACGTCTTCGATCCGGCCGCGCAAGGCGCCGACCAGGGCGCGCATGTATTCAGCCGCGGCGGCGCGAGCACTCCAGAGCCAGGCCAGGAAGCACGCGAGCAGGACCCATCCGAAGCGCACGGGGTCGGAGTTGAGGACGATCGTGAACAGGAGCATCAGGGCGCTGGAGAGGGCGATTCCGAAGGGGGTGAGGATGGCCTCCACCGCGATGGTGAGCGAAAGCCGGCGGTCTTTGGGTATGGGCTGGTACAAGGTCTTGAGGGACGGGTTGTCGATGGGATGTTTCAACGTCTTGTAGATACCCTGATTGAAAACCACCAACCAGAAAACCGGACTCGGACCGAGGGCCAGGCCGCCGGCGACGAGCAGCAGCGCGGTGCAAATCAGATGGGCGCCGGGCAGAATTAACAAGCCGCGATGCACGCCGATGGCCGACAGAAGCCGGCCGGACACGAATACTCGGGCCAGGAGCGACGCGCATTGCGAGACGCCAGAAAAAAGAGCGAAGAAGGAAGCCACCTCTTTCGCATCGGAGAACCGGCTCTTCACCTGCTGCAGGAAGGCGAAGTCGACCAGATACTTTCCGAGAATTCCGCAGAAGGCGACGATCAGAACGAATCGGAGATAGGGATCCTGTACCAAAGAACTGATGGACGAGCGCGCTGCTCTTTCCTTCGAGGTCTGGCGTGGGCCCTCGTCGTCTGGAATCATGGGCAGAATGCGCCGAAGCAGAACCACGCAGGCGAAAAGGGCCAGGGCGGACAACACCAGAAGGTTGGGCACCCCTCCGAACTTCAGCAGCAGCGGGACCGAGAACGAGCCCACAATCCGCGCGACCACTTCGCCGGTGCCGACAAAGCCGAACAGGCGCTTGGCCTGTCGAAGGTCATACAGACGCCCGGCTACCGCCCAGTATTCGAGGTCGGTCAGGCTCGACAGGACGCGATAAAAAACCATCGCGAAGAAGAAGAGGCCCGCAGCCTGAGTCACGAACAAGGCTCCGCGCAACGAGCCCACCACGATCATCAGACCGACCAGAGTGCCCGTCATCAGGTTGGAGAACGAGAGGAGGTTTTGGAGCTTTGAGTAGAAATACCCGGTGGCTCCGGCCAACCCCGCCGCCGCGAGATACACGGAAGGAAGGGCCGAGGCGTTGAAATGTCCGAGGAAAAGCGCGGAAGCGGCGGTTTCGAAGAAGACGGTGCCGAAGCCCATGAAGGCTGAATGGGCGAGCATCAGCGCGGCCGCACTCTCCTCGGCCGGTTCGACGCCGAATCGAGACCAGAGGCTTTGTTTGGATGAGTTCACGGATCCGGAGGCCATGGACGACTGAGACTAACGGATGAACCACAAAAAAAGGCGAGGGGTCTGGAACGTCCAGACTCCTCGCCTTTTATGGCCACCCGCGAAAGGCAGATGACCGGGCTCGGAAATCCGAGCCCCCTCGGGGACGTGCTAGCTCTTCGCGGATTCACCCATGTCGGTTGCGGGAGCCGGGGACATGCCCAGCTGTCCCATCAGTTGCTCGGCGGTCGCTTTCACCTGAGAGGCCTTCGCAACCGCGCCCATCAAGTCACCCGCTCCGAACGCGGCTCCGGCTTCGGCCCACATCGCAGTTGCCCCTTCGAGGGCGGTTTTGGCGGACTCCAGCCCGGCCTTGTCGAGTCCGGCCGGGAGCTTCCTGGCGGTCGCAAGCTCCATGACCTTCTTCTGGATGTCGGCGACCATGCCGGGAAGTGAACCTTCCATGCTCTTCCAGGACTCCATCAATTCCGTCTTCTTGGCTTCCGCGGCCGCAGTGACCGCCTGAGCCTGGGCAGGAACGCCCTCCGCGGCTTCCTGGGCGCCCTTGTAGTCCCCGCTGTCGAACTTCGACTTCGCGGAGGCCAACGAGTCGGAGAGAGCCTTGAACTGCTCCGGGACGAACTTCTCGCCTTCGGCCTGAGCGCCGGACACGGCGGATTCAGCGGCAGTGATGGCGGCCTGGGCCGGGCCCTTGCCGCAGGCCACGGCTACGAACGCGGCGAGAGATATGAACACAAAACTTTTGGCTAGACGCACTTCTTTACTCACTTTCAAAATCGACGAAACTTGGCCTCGGAGATTCTCATCCTTCAATCATGGGCCGCAATGCTGGTTGAGGGTTGCGGCCCGTCGGGCCGCGGCCCCAAGGTTAGCAGCACCTGCGCGTTGTCCTTGAGTGAGGCCGATTCTGCGCTTGGATCACCGTGATACTCATAGTGGTACCCTCCGGGCCGGAATGCAGCGAAGGATCGC
>JAENWE010000050.1 GCA_016650185.1 Vicinamibacteria bacterium
CGCGCACCCGCCGGGCACCCAGGGGATATCGGGCGAACCCATCACCAGGGACATCACCGGCGAAGAGATCTACTCGACGATCTACGCCATCGAAGAGTCCCGCCTGGAGAAGGGTGTGATCTGGGCGGGCACCAACGACGGCCTGGTCCAGATCACTCGGGACAACGGCAAGACCTGGACGAACGTGACGCCCACCGGCATGCCGCCGATGGGACGGGTTCAGTCGATCGATGATTCGCCTCACCGCAAGGGGTCGGCGCTGATTTCGTACTACCGGACGCTCCTCGGCGAGTTCAAGCCCTATATCTATCGGACCGACGACTACGGCGCCACCTGGACCCTGCTGACCGATGGAAAGAACGGCATTCCCGCCGACTATCCGACGCGGGTGGCCCGGGAAGATCCGGGTCGCCCGGGCCTCATCTACGCAGGCACGGAGTTCGGCATCTTCATCTCCTTCAATGCGGGGAAAAGCTGGCAGAGCTTCCAGTTGAATCTTCCCGTAACCCCGGTCACGGATCTGAAGGTGTTCCATGACGATCTCGTTCTGTCCACGATGGGACGGGGCGTCTTCATTCTCGACAACGTCTCAGCGGTGCATCAGCTTGCGACTCTCGGAGCCTCCGCGCCGGCAGCCCTGCTGGAACCCCGAGCGGCCTATCGGCTCCGATACGACGCTTCCTCCGGCGCGGCCGAGCCGCAGTTCATTCCGCCCGGCGCGATCATCGACTACGCGCTCCCGTCTGATAGTGCGGAAAGCGTCGGGCTTGAGGTGTTGGACTCTTCCGGGTCGGTGCTACGAAAGTTCGAGGGCGGTCCGACGTCGGGAACCGAGACGACCCAGGGCATGCGCGCGCCTTCGACGCGTTCTGCCGGACCGCCGTCGCTTTCCACCAAAGCCGGCGCCCACCGTTTCATCTGGGACTTACGCCACAGCGGTGTTGCGGGATATCGAGGCCTCCAGGGTCCAATGGTCGCTCCCGGCGACTACAAGGTCCGTCTGTCGGTAGGCGCATTCTCTCAAGAGCGCGCCCTGAAAGTTCAATCGGACCCGCGTCTGGTGAAGGATGGGGTCCTTGACGCCATGATCTTCGAACAGACCAGACTCCTCCTTGAGATCCGTGAAAAGGTGACCGAGGCTTTGTCCGTCCTCAAGAGCCTGAGCGAAGCCCGCGCGAAGGCTGAGGCAGACGCAACGCCCGAAGGCGCCGCACGAGCGAGGGTCCTTGAGCGGGTGATTTCGAAGATTCAGACCGCGGGAGGGTTCTATCCGGAGCCGATGTTGATCGATCAGTTTGCGTCGGTAGCCCGCATGCTGGGCGGAGCCGACCAGAAGCCGGGGCGCGACGCCTACGAGCGCTTCAACGATCTGGTGAAGGAACTCGACGCGGTCAAGGCGGAGGCGGCGCAGGCTACGAAGTAGTTCCGCACCACGAAAGGAACCATCCCATGAAGTACCGCGTTCTCGGACGATCCGGGCTCAAGGTATCCGAGCTTTGTCTCGGCGCCATGACGTTCGGTGAGGATTGGGGCTTTGGCGCTTCGAAAGAGGAAAGCCGGAAACAGTTCGATATCTTCGCCGCGGCGGGCGGCAACTTCATCGATACCGCGAACGTCTACACGAAAGGGACGTCGGAGCGCTTCGTCGGAGAATTCGTGAAGAGCGACCGCGACCATTTCGTGGTCGCCACCAAGTACTCCCTCGCCACGCGGTTCGACGACATCAACGCCTGGGGCAATTCCCGCAAAAATCTGGTTCAGTCGGTCGAGGCGTCTCTGGAGCGGCTTGGAACCGATTGGATCGATCTCTATTGGGTTCACGTGGCCGACTCCATCACGCCGGAAGACGAGATGATGCGAGCGCTGGACGATGTGGTGCGAGCGGGCAAGGTCTTGTACGTCGGGGTCTCGGATACCCCGGCCTGGCAGGTGGCTCGAGCCAACACGATGGCGGAACTTCGAGGCTGGAGTCGATTCATAGGGCTCCAGATCGAGTACAGCCTGATCGAAAGAACGCCGGAGAGAGATTTGATCCCCATGGCCGATGCCCTCGGGTTGATGGTTACGCCTTGGGGTCCCATCGGGGGCGGGGTGCTCTCAGGAAAGTACTCGGTGGGATGGGAAACACCCGATTCGAAACGCGTGGCCGCCAATCGGCACCGCTTCTCCGAACGCAACATGCGCATAGCGGGAGAGGTGAAGGCGGTGGCGGGCGAAATCGGGAGATCTCCAGCCCAGGTGGCCATTGCCTGGGCTATGAGGCGCGGGGCTCACGGCACGATCCCGATCATCGGCGCCCGAACCGCCGCCCAACTCGGAGACTCTCTAGGCGCCGCCGACGCAGTGCTCAGCGCGGAGATGGTCTCTCGCCTCGACGCGGTTTCAAAGATCGATCTAGGCTTTCCCCACGATTTCCTGGCCCGTCCTTCCATGGCCCGCACCCTGCGAGGCGATCTCGGAGACAAGCTCGTTCCCTGATTGCTGTTTCCGCGCGGTCCGAAAAAGGGAGCCGCGCTATAATTCGCAGCCTCGTCGTCGTGACCCAAAGGCGTTCCACAGCGCGACGAAGACGCCCCGTTCCTCAGTAGCTCAATGGTAGAGCGTTCGGCTGTTAACCGAAATGTTGTAGGTTCGAATCCTACCTGGGGAGCCATTTTTTAAGGGCCCGGGGCCGCGACCGCCGACCGGACAACGCGCTCCGACGCACTGTCCCCTACTTACGGGCTGCTAGCGCTAAGCTCCAGCCGAATGGCCTCCCGCAAGAAGGTTCCCAGCCCCGGCCTGTTCGAGGACGACGAAGAGAAGCCGACGATCGCTTCCGATGCATTGCCGAAGGCCCTCCGCAAACGAGCCCCTCGGGCTCAGTCTCCGGCCGTCGACGACCGGGTGGCGGCCGCTCTGGCTCGCTTGCCGGATCTCGTGGAACGGCTGGAGGCGCTGATCGCCGAAGTCCCCAAGGCGTCAGAGTTTGAGCCTCTCGCCGAGCACATCTACTCCTTTGCCCAGACCGGTCCGCGGCTGATGGAGTCGCTTGAGTCCGTGAAGGACGCTGTCCCGCAGATCGAATCGGCCACCCAGGCCCTGGGCGAGACGGCGACCACGCTCCAGGACACCAATCAACGTCTGGCCGAGTCGTTGATGCGCCTCCCTGCGGCCGAGGATTACGAACCTCTGGCCGCGCCCCTGATCGAATTCACCAAGATCTCACCCGCTCTCACGGAGACTCTCCGGGAGGCTGTGGTCTCTTTCGCCGCGGTCTCGCAAGTGACCAAGCGGCTCGAGGGAATATCCAGGTCGTTGAAGCAGGCGGAGAGCCGGGAGCTTCCCCCGGACCGTCCTAAGCCGAAATCGGAACCACTGGAGGCCGTGCGTCACGGAAGAGTCGCGGAATCGCTCGAGACTCTGGCCAACGAGATCGATGGCGCGCTCGAAAAGATTCCCAAGGATCCGGAGTACAAGCGGGTGGCCGAGCAATTGACGGAACTGGCCACCGTCTCGCCATCCTTGATGGAGTGGATGAAGGAGGTGAAGCCCCTCTCGCCGCCCCTTGCCGGGTCCGTTCTGGCCCTGAGGCGGATCGCCACCAGCTTGCGTGACAACGCTTCGATTCTTCGAGGAGAAAAAAGCCAATGACCCGGACGAGCTGCAAGCGGAACATGAGACCGGCGGTCGCTCTGTTCGCGCTTTTCCCCGTCGCGATCGTGACCGCCGCCCAGCCGGCCGCCCCAGCCGGTTTGAAGGAGCCAAAGGTCACGCTCCTCCCGAATGGCTGGCGTATCGCGCCGGTTGGGCAGCACGTCACTATTGGCGACCTGCCTATGAATTTGGTGATGTCGCCGGACGGCGCTCACCTGGTGGTCACCAACAAC
>JAENWE010000051.1 GCA_016650185.1 Vicinamibacteria bacterium
GACGGCACCACGTCCGAGGGCGAGTTCTGGGAAAGCCTCAACACCGCCTGCAACCTGAAGCTGCCCGTGGTCTATCTCGTCGAGGACAACGGTTACGCGATCTCGGTTCCGGTCGAAGTTCAGACGGCGGGGGGAAGCATCAGCAAACTGGTGCGGTCGTTCCCTGACCTCTTGGTCCTGGAGGTCGACGGCTGCGACCCGATCGCCAGTCTCCAGACCATGGGCGAGGCCGTCCGTTACTGCCGCATGCGGAAAGGCCCGGCTCTCGTTCACGCCAAGGTGATCCGGCCCTATTCTCATTCGCTCTCCGACGACGAGGCCCTGTATCGATCGGCGGCGGAGCGTGCGGCCGAGGTGGAGCGAGATCCTCTGAATTCGTTCCCCACCCGGGCCAGGGCCGCCGACCTGCTGAGCGAGGCCGAACTCGAAGCGGTTCGGGCCGAGGTTGATCGCGGGATTGAGGAAGCCACCGACCGAGCGCTTGTGGCCTCGACCCCGGCCGCGGAAAGCGCTTCGTGGTGGGTGTACTCGTCAATCGATCCCACCTCGCGCGAATTCGATTCGCCGCCCGAATACGGCGACGCCCCGAATCCGAACAAAACCATGGTCGATCTCCTGAACGCGGCCTACGTGGACGAAATGGCCCGCGATCCCAGGATCGTGGTTTTTGGCGAGGACGTGGCCGACTGCTCGCGCGAAGACAGCCTCGAGAAGGTCAAGGGGAAGGGCGGCGTCTTCAAGGTCACCCATAACCTCCAGCGCAAGTACGGATCGGACCGCGTATTCAACTCGCCCCTCGCGGAGGCCAACATCATCGGACGCGCCATCGGCATGGCCACGCGTGGCCTCAAGCCCGTGGTCGAGATCCAGTTCTTCGACTACATCTGGCCCGCCTACCATCAGATCCGCAATGAGCTGTCGCTCATGCGGTGGCGCTCCTCGGGCCACTTCAAGTGCCCGGTGGTAGTGCGCGTGACCTACGGCGGGTATCTCCAGGGCGGCGCCGTCTATCACTCCCAATGCGGCGAGGTCCTCTTCACCCACATCCCCGGACTGCGGGTGGTCATTCCCAGCAACGCCGAGGACGCGAACGGCCTGCTCCGCACCGCCATCCGCTGCGACGATCCTGTCATCTTCCTCGAGCACAAGCACCTCTATCGGCAGACCTACAACAAGGGTTCGTATCCCGGACCGAACCACATGGTTCCCTTCGGCAAGGCCCGTGTGGTTCGCGAGGGAGAACACGCGACCATCGTCACCTTCGGCGCGCTGGTCCAGCGTTCCGTGGTGGCGGCCCGAGACCTCGAGGAGCAGGGAGTCTCGGTTGAAATCCTCGACCTGCGAACGCTCAATCCCTACGACATGGATTCGATCCAGGCGAGCGTCAAGAAGACGGGCCGCGTGCTGGTGGCTCACGAAGATCAGATCTCGTTCGGATATGGGGCCGAGATCGCGGCAAGAATCGCCGACGACCTCTTCTCATACCTCGATGCGCCGGTGAGGCGGCTCGGAGCCCTCGACAATTTCGTCGGCTATCACCCGAACCTCGAGAACGCAACGCTTCCCCAGGTCGCGAACATCAAGGACGCTATCCGGAAGCTCGTCGAATTCTGATGCTCTCAGGCGGTCGAAACCGCCGGGCCGTGGTGAGCGCGATCCTGCTGGTCTGGGGGGCGGCCTGGAGCACGCGAGCCTCCCCGGAAGGACGAGGTCCGAGCCCTTTTGCGCTGGTTCTGGGAACCGCTCAGGATGGAGGGTTGCCTCAGGTCGGGGGAAACGCGGGCCCGGATCGGGCAGCCCGGCAGGACCCGAAGTTGAAGCGCCTCGTCGCCTCCCTGTTGGTGGTCGATCCAGGATCGGAGGAACGGTTTCTCATCGATGCCACCCCCGACATCCGTGAACAGGTGGAAATCGCGGATCGGGTGGCTCCCCAGCCGGGGGCGCTCAGGCGGCCGCCTCTGTTCAGCGCTATCGCGCTGACGCACGCCCACATCGGTCACTACACCGGGCTGATGCAATTCGGTCGCGAGGCCTACGGCGCGAATAGCCAGCGGGTCCTCGCTTCGGACCGTATGGCCCGCTTTCTGGAAACCAACGGTCCGTGGGATCTGCTGGTCAAGCTGAAGCACATTCAGATCGAGCGATTCGTGGCGGACCAGCCCGTGAGGCTGAACGCGCGTCTGACGATCACACCCGTCGCGGTGCCCCATCGGGACGAATACAGCGATACGTATGGCTTCATTGTGAGCGGCCCCTCACGAAAGCTCCTCTGGCTTCCCGACATCGACAAGTGGGAGAAATGGGACCGGCGAATCGAAGAGGTCATCGCTTCGGTCGACATCGCGTACCTCGATGGCTCATTCTTCGACACGGGTGAAGTTCCGGGCCGCGCGATGGCGGAGATTCCGCACCCCTTCGTTGCCGAGTCGCTGACGCGCTTCGCGGCGCTTCCCGCGAAAGAGCGGGCCAAGATCGTCTTCATGCATTTGAATCACACCAACCCCGCGGCCACACCAGATTCTGCCGCGCAGCGTGCGATTGAAAAGGCGGGAATGCGGGTAGCTCGGGAAGGCGAACGGCAGCCGCTGTAGGTCTTCCCTCAGGCGCGCTTCAGCGAGAACGTGAAGCGGGTCGGGCCGCCTTTGGGAGCACTCAGGGAAAACGGGGCGCGGTGGTGGACCAGGATCTCGCGCACCAGGGTCAGTCCGAGTCCACGGCCGTCGGCCTTGGTGGAGAAGAACGGCGTGAAGAGACGAGCCTGGACGTCGTCGTCAATTCCAATAGACGTGTTTTCGACCAGGACATCTACCTGCTCGCCGGCAAGGGTCGCCCGGACGCAAACGCGCCCTGACGTACCCGCCGCCTCGATCGCGTTCTTGGCGATGTTCAAGAATGCCTGCTCGAGTTGCGCGCGATCGGCCCAGACCAGCGGCAGATCCTCCGCGACTTCGATGGACCATTCCACATGGACCTTTTCCGCCGAAGCCCGAAGCAGCATCGAGGCGCCGCGCAGCACGGCCGAAAGATCACAGGGCTGAAGTCGCGGCTCGGGCAGGCGCACCACCTCCGCCAGGTCGCGGACGAAACCATTCAGAGTTGAAAGACGCCCGAGACACACGCTCACCGCCTCCTCGAAGTCGCCCCGATCCGCATCGGGAAGGTGACGCGAATACGCGAGGCTCGACTGAAGCAACGAACCGGAGGCGGCCACCGAGTTCCCCACCTCATGCGCCACCATGCGAATCAGCTTTTCGTAGGCGGCCTTTTCCGCGGCGCGGACTTCCTCGGTCATTTCTTCAAGGAGCAGGAAGCGTCGCTCGTGGCCGCGATCGGAGAACCGGCTGGAGACAATCCGGATCTTGCCGCCGTCGCCGGTGGTGTGGGTGCGCGCGCGCGCGGCCGCAGCCGCGACCAGATCGGCGCCGAGCGGGCCCGGCGCTTGAGAGAGTTGAAGCCCCCGCGTCTCCTCGGCGCGTGTTCCCAGCATCCGGGCGGCGGCCGGGTTGACAACGTCGATGCGGCCATCGAAGTCGAGAATGACGATGCCGGAAGGCGACGCCTGAATGACCTCGTTCAGGAAGTGGTGCTGTTCGCGAAGCTTGGTTCGCTCATCCCGTAGATCGTCGGCCAGGCGGTTGTAGAGCGACACCAGACGATCCAGCTCCGGCCGCCCGGTTTCGATGAAGCGCGTGGTGAATTCCTGCTCGTCGAGAAAGCGGGCGCCTTCGGCCAGGAGATCGAGGTTCGCAAAAAGACCGCGGACCAGTCGGAAGCCCACCAGCAGCGAGCCCACGAAGAAGGCCTCGGCCGCGATGAGCCACCACCGGTTCTCCACAATCCTGGGAACGACCAGCGCCGCGAGAGCAACATGCAGGATGGCAACGTAGAGGAGGAAGCGGTTCTTGAAGGTCAAAGTCGCCGGTTCCGTTCAGACCGTGATGGCGTGCTTCTCGATCCGTCGATAGAGAGCGGGCCAGCTCATGCCCACAGACTCTGCCACACGGGTCCGGTCCCACCTACGCCGTGCTGGTCGAGTCCGTACTCGAGACGAAAGTCCACAAATGGGGCAAACGCCGGGAAAGTTCATGGTGAATCCTGCGGCTACTCGCTCGGGCTCGGACCGTTGCGACCAGGCTCCTCCGCCGCAGTCACATCTCCTCCAGGCTGGTGTTCAACGAAAACGGGGCCCAGGAAACCGGCGGCATCGGGATCCGGGTAATGCGGCTCGACGGCGATCGCACGCCGCATCCGCTGTTCCCGAAGCCAGCGGGCGAGCTGCACGACCAGTTGTCCCGGGTCTCACACGCCGGCCCTCTGGTCCCCATCCTCAACGCCTGCGGCGCCTTCCTTCGATGTCCTCGTTTTGAATCCCGGCCCATCATGGTGACGGTCACCCATCGCTCATCCAACATCCAGGAGCCCGTGGTGAAACGCTGCCGTCGCACCGAGGCGGCCCATCGACCTCAACATCCGGGCGGACAGGAAGCTCCGGTACCGCACCGACCGCAGTAACCGTTCGGGTTCTTGGCCAGATGCTGCTGGTGATAGTCCTCGGCGTAGTAGAAGGCCGGCGCGTCGAGCACTTCGGTGGTGACCTCGCCTCGTCCCGCGGCCGCCAGTGCGTTGGCGTAGGCCGCCTTCATGGACACGGCTGTCGCCTTCTGAGCTTCAGAAAAGGCGTAGATGCCTGAGCGGTACTGCGTCCCCACGTCGTCCCCCGGTTCTATGCCCTGGGTCGGATCATGCGACTCGAAGAAGACCTTGACCAGAGTTTCGTAAGGGACCACCTTGGGGTCAAAAACGACCAGAACCACTTCATTGTGCCCGGTGCGCCCCGAGCACACCTCCCGATAGGAGGGGTTCGTGGTAAACCCGGCGGCGTAGCCGACCGCGGTGCTGAACACGCCCGTCATCTCCCAGAACTGTTTCTCGGCTCTCCAGAAGCAGCCGAGACCAAAGAGGGCCCGCTCCAGATGACTGGGAAAAGGACCGGCAAGCGGTGTCCCCAGCACGAAGTGCGAAAGCGGAACCTCCATTTCCTGGTCGCGCCCGGGAAGGGCGTTATCCGATGCGGGCATCTTGCGAGGGAGACAAAAACATGGCTTTGGATGAGACTTCCCAACTCGTGGTTGCTGAACGGATCCGCTGATGATACGTGATTGCCCTTCCACGTTCCGGCGGGGCTCACCGGCTGGAGGGCGCGGCGACCCGCCGGGGCGGGTCTTCTGGCGCGACGGCGGGTTGCGACGACCAAACGGCTGATTGGCGCACGATTCCGGAGAGTGATTCAAGGGCCCGGCCCTCGCGAGGGCTGGGGCACCGTGCCGCGCCGACACCTCCGGCGTCTCTGTTCAACTCGACCACGGGCGGTATCCGCCGAGAGGCCCCGTGTGGTCAGGCTCGACCGCCGGCGGTGGGGACACGTTCGTGGCCAACCGGCACACCAGCGACAGCGGGTCCATGTCAACCGCGACCGTCCGATCGCGGTACGCTTCTTCAGGATGATGCGCCTTGTCGACTGCCGGAGTTACTTCCGGCAGGGCCGCCTGGCGGCGCTCGAGCTTGGCCGTAGCACCTCTCGCTTTTTTCCTCTCCTGCCGTCGGGCACGCTCCTCGATCGACAACCCGAATTCGGGCTGCGCGCGCCCGAACCTCTTCTGGTACAGCTCCTCGATGAAGACCGGCAGCGGGAGCTGCCAATGCTCCCGGCGGTGATTGTCGAGGCTGCCGAGCTTCTTCGGGTTCATCCCCAAATCACGAGCCATCTGCACCTTCGCATGAGAGAGGTGATGCCGTGTCCGAGCGTCGATCCATGCCCCCTGGCCGTCTGCAATCCGCTTTTTCTTCACGTCAGGTCTCCTTGTACCCCTCCGCCGCCCGCCAGGAAAGGCAAGCCGAAAACGCCGCAGCATCCATTTCAGTGTCAGACTTCGAAAAGCGCCGCCAGTCCTTCGCAGCCTCGGGCGGGGCCTCGATGGCGAGCCCCCCCATCGGCGCGACGTTCCACCCGGAGTTGCGACAGCCATCCCCGGAGCTCGCTCGGGGGAGGGAGTCGGCCTCGTTCGGCCTCGGGAACCGGACCAATGCCAAAGGCGCCAGCCTGGAGTGTCGCCGCGGCCCCCAGCTCGCCGAAGGGAGCGCCCCCGCCCTCGTCGGCGGCGGCCACGAGAGCAGCAGCGTCGCTGCATCTTCCCGGGCTTCCAGCAGGCCATCGGAGGCATAGGGCTCGAGGGCTGACGAATGGGTCGCGGAGCACACTTCCTCGTCGCCGACGGTGGTGGCGATCGGCTCGGCTTTGTCGCCCGACTCGTCGATCCAGGTCTGAAGCGTGATCGTTCGGTCTTGCAGATCGCCGAGGGCGTAGCCATCGGGGACGTTCGAGGGCTTCAGATCCCGGTGGATGATGCCCTTCTGATGGGCGTGCTGGACGCCCTCGCAGACCTGCGTGAACAACCCCAGACGCTCAGCGGTGTTCAGACGATGCCGGTCACAGTAGGCCGTAATCGGCTCACCCTTAACGTACCCCATGGCGAAGTACGGCCGGCCCTGTGGTGTTGTACCACCATCGAAGACAGTGGCAATTGCCGGGTGATCCATCAGCGCCAGAGTCTGGCGTTCGGCCTCGAAGCGGGCAACCACCTGCGCCGAGTCCATCCCCGCCTTGATGACCTTCAGGGCGACCTGCCGATGGATGGGCTCGGTCTGCTCGGCGAGCCAGACCTCGCCCATGCCTCCTTCGCCGAGGCGATGGAGAAGCCGGTAGCGACCGAAGGAACTGGCGACCAGGGCAGACGGTTGCTCCAGCGTGCCGAGTTGCGAGATCGGAGGAGCCTGATCGTCAGGCAATTGGCGCACCTCCCAAGGGTGAGCGAACCCTACGCTGCGGCCTGACCCGGCGTCAAGATCTTGATCGTCATCTTGACCGTTGCGTTTGGGTCGGCGGTCAGGAGCTTGATAACCCCTTCCGCGACCGTATCGAGGCTGAGACTTCGCCAGCACGGCACTTACCTCGGACCGCGCCTCGGAAAGACCTGATCTGCTTGGACCCCGCAGTTTGGCTCGCAGTATCTCAAGTGCTGGAAGCAAGAGATCCTCGGCTTCAGGAAAGCGCTTCAGTTTCGTCAGGCAGGTGGTGTTGGTTGACGCGGTAGGACGCCGTCTGCCACTGATTTAGGCCGGCGGATCTTCCCGCGATCCTGACCGCCTCCTCGTAGAGTGGCTCGGCCAAGGAGCAGCACGGCCAGGTTGTTCAGGCCCATGGCCACAAGTGCATGCTCGTCGCCCAGTTCCTTGCGCCAGATCGCGAGCGCCTCACGCTGCGCCGCTCGGCCGCCGCGTAGTCACCCTTTCTTGACCGCAGGTTCGCCAGATTGTTCAGGCTTTCGGCCACGTCCGCTTGCGAATAGCCCGGCAGGTTGCGTCGCATCGCCAGCACCTCGCGCAACAACGGCTCGGCGGCCGCGCAGTCGCCCTTGATCCCCAGCAGGACGGCCAGATTGTTCATGGTGTAGGCCACGTCCGGGTGCGAATCGCCAAGCAGGCTGAGCCGCATGGCCAGAGACTTACGGTATAGCGGCTCGGCCGCTTCGTAGTCGCCCTTGTCAACCAGAAGCCACGCCAGGTCATTCAGGCTCGCCGCTACGTCACTGTGCGCGTCACCGAGTGTCCTCTGCCGGATCTCCAGAGCCGAGCGAATCAGTCGCTCTGCCTCGTCATAGCGAGAGAGGTCGCGGTAGGTTGTGCCGATGAGGTTTTGAATCGCCGCCTTGACCTCCGGCTGGTTCTCGAACAACACGTTGGCCTGATCGACCGCCCTCGCCAGCACCTCCATGACCGTGACATCACGACCAACACCATCAAAGGGCCTCTCTCTCCGCCTTAGTTTCCCACCCCGGTGCGTGGGCGGGCCAGGGTTAAGCTCAACCGACTTCAAGGTTCCTGACATGCAAGCCAAATCGCCTTCGCTGCTCCTGTCTCTGCTATTCGCCCGATCGGTCCTCGCCGGGACCACGGGGGCGCCGGTGAGTGTCGACGACCTGATGCGTCTGCGATCGATCCACGACGTCCAGATCTCGCCGGACGGTCGCTTCGTCGCGTACGTGGTCTCTCAGCCAAATCTCGAGCGGAACGAGCACGAGACCGCGCTCTTTCTGGTGTCTTCAACCGGCGGCGTGCCGCGACGATTGACCTACGGCGCGCGCATCGCCAATCGCCCTCGTCCGAATCCACGCCTTCGCTGGTCCCCGGATGGTTCGTGGCTCTC
>JAENWE010000052.1 GCA_016650185.1 Vicinamibacteria bacterium
CACCAACGATCCGCGCTGCCTGACCCCGTCTATGTGGACCCCGCTCTCGGGGCACTGCGAGATCGACATCAGGCGCGGGGATGAAGGTGACCCGCTCCGAGGCGTCGTTCGATTCAGCCGTCCGGGCGAGATGGATGTGGACATCGTGGTCGGTCGGCACGTGTGGCAACAGGAGTGCGTAGAGCGGGGCGTGGCGATGGCCGCGTTGGAAGCGAAGGTGGTGGGCCTGCCGGACCTAGTCCTCCTGAAGCTGTATGCCGGAGGTCCCCAGGACGCATGGGATGTGCATCAGATCCTTGGTCTTCACGCGGCGGCTGACGTTCCGGCGGCCGTCGAGCGTCGTCTGTCGATGCTCCCGAAAGACGCGATCACGCTGTGGCGCAGGATCCTCGCCGAGCGGGCGCGGTAGCGGCGACGTCGACTCGGTCGTTGACTAGCTACTAGCCCGGTAGGACCGTCGGCAGCGCGCCGCGGATGCAACCCTCGTGGAAGCGGACGTGCCCCGCGCTCAGGCTTTCACGAAGCCGGTCGGGCTGGTCGCGGAACAACTCTCCAGAGCTCGCCAGAACCGCTTTCCCCGCGTGGAGCGCCGGAAGGGTTCCGACGATCGTTCGCGCCTCTTCGATCATGGCTCGCCATCTCGAGGAGAGCTCGTGGGCGCTTGGAGCAGGTCCGGCGAAAGCGAGCTGAGACACCTCATCACTTGAGTAGTGGGAACGCGCAGCGAACTCAAGAATGGAGGAAGGGGAAAATCCCGGATCCTTGCCGCAAGCCGCCCAGGCAAGATATCCGATAGGCTGAATGCGGTCGTGGATCTCGATCGCGTCAACCCAGTCGCGCACTTCAAGCCGTCCGACTAAAGCGAGGACCTTGTTCGTGGCAAGGTCAAAAGGATGGAGCGTCACCCCGAGCGTCGCGTCGAGGCGGAGCGGAAAGAAGCGATAGGCGCTGTCCCGGACCCATTCCATCTTGACGCTGTCTCCAAGGCCTCGCACCAGGGCTTGGACAAAGCCCCGAACCTCGCGAATGACCTCGAACTGAAACCCCGCTTGCTCGAGCAGCGCTCGATCTGCGGCCCAGGTTGCGTCCAGGGCATCGTTGGTGTCGTGAAACAGATCGATGTCGCGCGACACTCGAGGGGCGGCGAGCGCCTCGTTGAGAGCCACCCCGCCCGCGACGTAACTCTCCCCGGAGTCAATCCGGTTCTGAGCTATGAGCTGGCAGATGGCGCGCTGGAGGTTTGTGAGAGCCATGTCCTTATCTCCGCCGACCGGATGAAGCCTTCTCGGTCGCCGTAGCGCTGAACCGCGTCGAGCACACCCTCGGCGTCCTGCACAGTTTCCGGATAGAAGTCCGCGCGAAAGGACCAGAGACAGCGCGCGCGATACGCGTCAACTAACTGACGAAGGGCGGCATGCGTGGGCGCGCTCAAAGCCTCGATGTTCATAGCCGCATGATTCTAGTATCCAGACGACGTCATCACTGCCCCCCCGACAGCCGCGCCGCTCGCGTCCTGATCTCTTCGTCCAGCCCGAGCAGGACCACAATGGGCGAACCGGGGCTCGACTTGCTGAGGTTGACGAGGAACCGCTTTCCGTCGGCCGAAACGTCGTACACCTTGTTCCCCGAGGTGTCGAAGCGGCCGGAGAAGAGAGTCTGGGGAGGACCAGCGGTGAAGGTCGGTCCGGGTGTCACCGGGACGACCTGCATCCGACCGCCCGGCGCCAGATAGAAGAGTTCCCGTCCGTCGGGCCGCCACCTCGGCTCGTTCCCACCCGCAGTGGAGACTTTCCACGGATTTCCCTTCCCCGAGATGGGCGCCACGTAAACGTCCTCCCGGCCCCTGACGTCGCTGACGTAGGCGAGCCACCGGCCGTCCGGCGAGGCCTCCGGCGAGTGTTCGGCCGCCCGTATATCTTGGATTGAAGAGGATGACGCCTTGCGGACTCGAGCTCGCACCGCGAACCTCACCATACGGGCCCGTCTTGGACGGGACCCGCTGGGCGCCGCTGAGGGTGTCGAGGACGCGCAACTCGCCTCCGGCGAAGAAGCCCAGTTGACGGCTGTCGGGGGACCAGAACGAGAAACGGGGATCCTCAGCGTTCTCGACTTTCTTCGATTCAAGGGCGTCGAGCGGTCGAATCCACAGACCGCGGACTCCAAGGGCGTCGTCGGCCGCGGAGAAGGCGAGGGTTCGACGATCCGGGGAGATGGCCAGATCTCCCTCAAAGGAATGTGCTGCCGGGACCGGGATTTCGTAGCGGACCGTGGAGGCCGTCGCGCGACCGAGGTTCTTCGTTCCGGCCAGGAGTTGGTTCGTCGCCCATGCTGCCGCCACGCCCAATGCGAGAAGAGCGATTCGCGGCGTCCCGATCGACCGGTTTGAGGGGCGGGCGAGGGAAGTCCCCAGATTCGCTCCCGCCTCGTTCGCATGATCAAGGCGCGCTTCGCCCTGATCGCCGCGCGGAGTCTCTATCGGCCCACCCGCGACGGTCAGCGCTTCGTCGTCCTGCAGACTCTGGGCCGCGAGGCCATCCCCCCCGCGACCGTGGTCCTGAACTGGACGAGCGTCCTGAAGTAGGGGGGGACTCTCCCGCACCCATGGAGTGGTCGCCCGGAAAAAGCCGCCTTCGCATGGCGAGCGATTCGCGATAGAGCGGCTCGGCTTCGGCCATCTTGCCGCGCTGCTCCGGCTCGGCCGGTCCTGCTTCGCCTCGTAGACGACGCCCATGCCGCCC